>JAAZCR010000297.1 GCA_012513195.1 Bacilli bacterium
ATGAACGGGAAATGTTCTTTCCACGCCGATTCCGTAGGATATTTTGCGAACAGTGAAGGTTTCACTGATGCCGCTTCCCCTTCTTTTGATTACCAAACCTTCGAATGCCTGGATCCTCTCACGGTTCCCCTCTTTGATTTTCACATTCACCCTGACGGTGTCGCCGGGACGGAATTCAGGAATGTCATTGCGTAAATATTGTTGCGTAATTTCTCTGATTAATTGTTGACTCATCTTCTAACACTCCTTTACTTTCCGATGTTCATAAGGATTATCCTCAGCGGAACATGGTTATTTATGATATGTGGCTTTTAGCACAAATGAAATAATAACATATTTTTTGTTAATAATCAACTATTTTTCTTCCTTATTTTTTCCTGTTCTTCCATAATTATTTCATTTAATAATTGTTTTTCCTCTTCATTTAATGGATAGTGCTCCAATAAATCAGGGCGTTTTAAATAAGTATTTCTGAGGGACTCTTTCAAGCGGAACTTGGCGATTTGTTGGTGGTTGCCCGATAGTAATATCTCTGGTACTTTCCAACCCAAAAAGTCTTGAGGACGGGTATATTGTGGGTATTCAAGGAGACCCATGGAGAAAGAATCTCCCGTTGTCGCATCATCAGGTAACACTCCTGGGATAAGTCGCGTCACGGCATCGACAATAATCAAAGCAGGTAGTTCCCCACCTGTTAAGACATAATCACCGATAGATACCTCTTCATCTATTAAGTGTTCTGTTACCCGATAATCGATCCCTTCATAATGACCACATATGATAACGATATGTTGTTCTTGGCTTAGTTCCTCTGCTTTTTTCTGGGTAAAGACTTTCCCTTGCGGACTAGTTAATAATATTTTCGCATTCGTTAAATCCAAACTCTGTAGACAATCATAGATGGGTTGAATGCCAATCACCATACCCCGCCCACCACCAAAGGGATAATCATCAACCCGTTTATGCTTGTCTTTCGAAAAGTCGCGATAATTGATGACGTTTATTTCTACTTTTCCTTCTTTGATGGCCCGGCCAACGATGGATTCGCTTAAAACGGCTTTTACCATTTCTGGAAAAAGCGTTAAGATATCAATTTTCATTTTCCAACAGCCCTTCAATTACTTCGATTTGGATACGCTTGTTCTTAATATCAACATCAATGATAAAATCATTGACGAAAGGTATCATCACTTCTTTATCGTTCGGTTTTTTGACGACTAAGATATCACTTGCTCCATAATTAACGATATCCGTCACTATCCCAATATATTCGTCTTGATAGTAGACTTCACAATCAAATAACTCATGATAATAGTACTCGTTTTCTGCTAAAGGTTGGAGATCATCTTCATGCACAAATACTTCACAATTCACAAAAGGTAGGACTTTATTAATGTCATTATAGTTTTCAAATAAAACTAGATCATTGCCTTTGTGAAAGCGATGATTTTGCACTTTAACTTCAATCATTTCATTATCCTTATTAATAAATAACCGACTACCCTTTTTGTATCGTTCTTCCCGAAAATCCGTTGTCGAACTTATTTTAACTTCACCTTTTAAAGCATGTGTACCGACAATCGTGCCAATTGAATAATATTTTGTCATAATATTACTCCTTTTCTCATTCTTAATAAAATATACTATAAATCAGGTGTTTTTTCAATTCTTCTTTATATAAAATAGTATGGTATGATATATTTATATACAAGAACTAAAAATATGGGTAATTAGGGGAGAAACTAAAAGATATGAAACTAAAGCAATTATTACTATTAACCATTATGTTGTTTATTATTACAGGTTGTAGTATAACTAACAAAGGTAAAACAAAAACGACAAAAACTCAGTATTATACCATTTATTTTCAAAGTTTTTCTGAGATTTACCTTGAACCAATCAAGTTAAAAGCTGGCGCATCAATCCCGAAACTTCCTATTCCATCTAAACCCAATTATACTTTTGCCGGTTGGTTTTTAGATGAAAAGTTCCAGATACCCCTTGATTATACCACTATGCCTAGTCGAGACTTATATCTAAAAGCAAAATGGGAAGTACGTCATTCACCACAATTACATCTAACTGATGAAGAGATTGTCATTCTTAAAGGACAGAGTATTGACTTACGCTCATTCGTTAGTGCTTATGATTACAATGATAGTATAGTTAATATTAACATCAGCATCAATGATACTAGTCTTTAGCCAGTAGGTACCCATCAAATCGTTTATTATGCCATCAACTCTCAAGGTTATCGTAGTTATAAAATCTTGCGATTAGTTGTCATTGAACCTAATGAAGACTTATTTATCTTAAATGATGCAAAAGATACAATCATCGGTTATTTACAAGAGGTTACCCTTCCTCAACAGTTAACTGAAATATCTCCTTATGCCTTTGCGGACAATAACTTAACTAATGTTTCTTTGCCTAATAATTTACAAGAAATCGGTGCCTATGCCTTCTACAAAAACAAACTCGAAACCGTTGTATTACCTGAAAATGTCAAGATTATCGGTGCTTACGCTTTTTCAAACAATCAGATTTCATCTTTAACACTATCAAATAACCTACAACTCATAGATGATTATGCATTCTCTGGAAACCGTATAAATTCGCTTGCTTTACCCAATTCCTTAGAAAAAATCGGTGATCAAGCCTTCGCTTATAACTTATTAGAAAAACTCACCCTTAATAATAAGAATCTTATACTAGGAGAATATGTTTTTTCTAATAATGCCATAAAAGAACTTCAATTGCCAGATAATTTAACTATTATTAATACCGGACTATTTGCGAATAATAAACTTGAAATAATAACCTTACCAAAAGACTTAAAAATTGTGGGTGCCTATGCCTTCTCTAACAATGCTTTAACTAAATTAGATATACCAAATACCGTAACATTAATCGCGCAAGAAGCTTTCTCACATAACTATATAACTTCTATTACTATCCCTGAAACATTAACGAAAGTTTCCGTTGGCGTCTTTGCCTATAACAGAATACAAAACCTTACCATCAATAATGGTGTACAAATTATTGATGATAAAGCCTTTATGTATAACAATATCAGTAATCTAACCTTGCCCGAATCCGTCATCACAATTGGTAATATCTCATTTGCCTATAACAAAATCAAAATTATTTACATACCTCATACTGTATTAACTATTCAAAACGGAAGTTTTATGGGTAATAATATTACGTATTTAAAAGTACCAAATTCGTTAAAATACATTGGTGAAAGTGCCTTTCAAGATAATCAAATTCAAAATCTTGTATTTCCCGACTATCTCCTCGTAATTGGATCCCATTGTTTTGCGAACAATCATATTACAGAACTCGAAATCCCTGATAACATTATGTATATTGATACAAATGGCTTTATAGATAATCCCCTTGAAAAAAATGCGATAAAAGGTAATGAATATCGGTTCTCTGATGATTGGTATAATATTGGCTTTGATTATCGGTTAGACCCCCGTAATCAAGAGTAAATTGTCATCACCTTATCAAGATGATAAGGGGATGATTTTTATTGGTTTTTAATTATGTATATAGAAATCTTTAGGGGTGTTTGTTATAATAATCCTAAGTAGGTGAATTATATGGAAGATAAAAAATCCTTTAATCGCTATTTCGCATATTTAATAATTGTCGCATTAAGCATTGCGATTGTTTTTCTAATTGATTTACTCCTACAATATCCCTTCTTTAATAATATAAAAGAAGCGTTATTTACCGTCTTTTTTCCATTTCTAACTAGTTTCTTTATCGTCTATATCTTTCATCCAGTATTATATTGGTTTGAAAAACGCTTCTCCATTAGAACATGGGTTCCAACTTTAATCTTACTTTTCATAAATATCATCTTACTTATCACATTAATTGAGTTCTTAATTCCGATACTTAGAGACCAATTCATCAACATTTTTAATGAACTACCAAATTATATCAACCAATTTGAGAAACTCATGCATGAACTCCAAGAACGATATCACTTCCTTGATAATGATAAATTCACCGAAATTTTAGAAACCATCATCGATAACTTCTCCAAAAAATTAGGAGAAATGCTGATTAACTTTACCATTGGTTTCGTCCTTTTTTTAGTGCGTAACCTATGGATTATTATCATGATTCCAATTATTGTCTTCATGATGATGAAAGATTACTCGATTGGTTATGAAGCATTAAATAAAGCATTAGGAAAACATCGAAAAAGCCAATGGATGGTTTTAGTAAAGAATATTGATGAAAAGTTAGGCAATTATGTGCGGGGCGAACTCATCTTGATGGGTCATGTCTTTTTAGGTAATCTCGCCTTATTATCCATCGCGGGAATGCCTAACCCGCTCATCTTTGCGTTAATCCTTGCGATAACTACCATCATTCCTTATATCGGTATTCTTTTAGGGGGTATTCCCTTATGGATTTATGCCTATTTCCAATCACCCTACCTCTTCATTGTCTCATTGTTTATCGTACTACTATCACATCTCTCTGATGTCTACATTGGACAAGTGTTAATTTTTGAAAAACAACTAAAAATCCATCCGTTAATCATTATGATGTTAATGCTCATCGGGGGCGCGATTGCGGGTATCGTTGGTATCTTAATTGTGATTCCTATCTTTATCGTTTTACGAGAAATCTACAAATATTATAAACCTTATATATTCAAATCGAAAAAAGCATCATCATAATAAAAAAACTGTATACACAGAGGTATACAGTTTTTTTATTCATAGGAATCAAAATTAATTTTAACCATTTGTTTGTTTTTCGTCGCAGCTGCGTAACAAATCGTTCTTATTGCTTGCGCAATATTTCCACGCTTACCAATGATGCGACCGATATCGTCTTTATTAACCAATACGTTATATACGAGATAACCATCAGCATCAACATCAAGACATTTAATATAAATGTCTTCCTTATGTTCTACTAATGGCTCAATTAAGGTTCTAATTAACTCTTCCATGGTTACTTACCTTGCTTTTGATTTTTAAATTTTTCCCAAATACCGACACGGCTTAATAATGAACGTACTGTATCTGTTGGTTGGGCTCCATTGTTCAACCATTTAAGGGCTTTTTCTTCGTCGATTTTAACTTCAGCAGGACTAGTTAAAGGATTGTATGTTCCAACGATTTCGATGAATCTTCCATCACGTGGAAAACGACTGTCACTAGCCACGATCCGATAAAATGGACGTTTCTTAGCACCTAAACGTTGAAGGCGTAATTTTACCATGACTACTACCTCCTTATGCTGTTAAGTATTTTTACTTGACAGTAATATTATAAACATCTAGTCTATCCTTGTCAACAAAAAAAGTTAGAATTTTATGGTAATTCTAACTTTTTTATATAACTAAATATTAAAACGCAAATCTGATAAATCATTTAATGATACTTCGACTTTTATTACGCCATTAATTTTCTTAATTGATTCCATAATTTGTTTATGATTTTTTTCATCTACATAAATATAAGCATAACGTAATTTCGTCGAATGATAAATTAAATTGCCAAAACTCGCAACTTTCTTTAAGCAATTGGGATTATTGTAATATACTATTAGTAATTTACGTGCGATCTCCATACAATCACCTATCATAATATATTTTGCCGTGTTTTTCTTTGATGTTTACTAGTTGCTTTAAACGGTATTCAATTTCATCAAGATATGTTACTAACCGTTTTTCTGCCTGTTTATATTGCTTAAATAAAGGGTAATTTACTACCTTTAATTTAAGTTCTTGTAATCTCGCTCTAATTTTTTCAAAATCAGGATAATAATCTTTATATTTTAATGCTTGTTCAAATTCATCATGCACACGATGATACTCTGCAAGTAACAATTTTAAATCATGGTCTTTTTCTGCTTCTTTCGCATAGTGTAAGAATTCTTTATAATCTTCGCTTTGTTTTATTGTGTCAATTAACTCATAGGTTTTTTCAATTATTTCTGTATAATTCATCATTTCACCTGCTTTAATTATCTATATTATACTCTAATTGCGACTAATAGTAAATATGCTAATGAATTTTTTCACAAATTTAACCTATCTTTTCATATATTCCGCAATTAAACTTAGTAGTTGAACTTGATTTTTAAAACGATCCAACTTATGACTAAAGGTTAGTTTGAGCTCTTCTTTAGCGAGTTTGACAAAATTGCGGTAAAGATCTGGATGACGATTTAACACTTTATACCATTCCGGGTGCGTTCGTAAATAAAATAAGATTTCTGGTTGTCTATATAAATCTTTCATCAACATCTTAATCGTCATAATCATCAAATCTCCTGAAGAGTGGATCGATTCTTCTTCTTGGTGGATATGGATAACGTTGAGGTGTGCGGTTGCCGCTTAAACTTTGTACTAACCCTAAGACTTTTTGTATTGTCCCAATAGTCTTCGTGATATCATCAGGATTAATTCTCTTAATGTAATTAAGCGCGTTTCTAATGAACTCTTGCCCTTCTGTACTAGTATTATTACTTGTGGTGGGTTTATCCTCTTTATATGCATCCCAACTACCATCATCGCCTAATAATACCCATTCTTCATATATGGATTGCCAAGTGCGTTTTCCTTCCCGCACTTCGTTTTTTAAGCGAGGATATTTGCGGACGAATTCTTTGAATTCTTCTAGACTCATCTTATTATACAACCCTCCCTACTACTATTTCTACTAATACAATATAAAATTATGTAAAAAAGGTGCCACTTTTACCATTACATCATATATTAAAATGAAAGTCGATTGAAGGAGGATATCAATGACTTATTATCCTTATCGTCACGACGCATCGAAAGGTTATTTCGTTGCTTTAGTCCTAGTCTTATTTATTCTATTGGTTATTATCACAAAATCCAAAGAAAACTAGTTAAAAAACACACTCTCAATGAGCTTTATACCATATATTAATAGTGACCACTTACCTTAAGGAGGGGTGCTGATGTACTACGGCGGCGCAGGATATGGCTATGGTCAAGGCTTCGGTTATGGTTGTTGTGAACCAGTATGTTGCCGAGGCGGCTATGGTTATGCATTAATCCTTGTATTATTCATCTTATTAGTAATCATTGGCTGCACTTGCTACTTTCCACGTTAATTATAATATAAGGAAGAGATTACCATTAGGTAATTCATCTTCCTTTTAATTTTACGGGTAATTTGTTATAATAATATGGTGTAGAATTGGAGGATTATTATGATAACGATGAAAGACATTATTCGCGAAGGACATCCAACTTTACGAAAAGTAGCTGAAGAAGTTAAACTTCCCTTATCAAATCAAGATAAGAAAACATTAAAGAGAATGTTAGAATTCTTAATTAACTCACAAAATGAAGAAATCGCAGAAAAATTCAATCTACGTCCCGGTGTTGGTTTAGCTGCACCCCAAATAAATGTTTCTAAACGCTTAATCGCTATTTATGCGACTGATGAAGAAAACAGATTACATAGTTATATGCTTATTAATCCAAAAATCATCAGCCATTCAGTAGAACTCACCTATTTATATCCTTGTGAAGGTTGTTTATCGATAGACCGAGAAGTACCAGGATTTGTTTTAAGACCACGTCGTATTACTGTCCAAGCGCATCAATTAATGGATAATGATGAAGTTGTTCCTGTGACCTTACGGTTCAAAAATTACATGGCCATCGTATTACAACATGAAATCGATCACTTAAATGGGATTTTGTTCTCCGATCGTATCAATCCCGATAATCCCTTCTATGTACCAGAAGGAGTCGAGCCAATTAAATTCGAATAAAAAATGAGGAATTGGATTCCTCATTTTTTAGTTGATGAGCGTTTTATCGAGTTCATATAGTCTATTGATGATATCTTCTAAGTACTTGTCAGGTTTTAATTGATATGCTTTTTCATAGTATTCGAGGGCTTTGTGATTGTTTCTTTCAAATTTTTCAAAGATATTACCAATTAAAAAGTACAGTTGACAGATTTCTTGCACATCTAAATGGCTAGTATCGACGGATAATAGATGGTCAATGGCTTTTTGCACATGATTATAGTGTTGGAGATAGATTTGGGCGATGATAAAATGCACCGCTAAATTATCATGGCTTAAACTAGCAATTTTCTTAAAGTATTCTAACGCTTTATCAACTTCTTTAGTGTTTACGAGATTATAGAAACCGATGAAACTCAAAGCGTTGATATTAGTAGGATTTAATTCAATGACTTTTTCAAAGTACATTAAGGCGCCTTCTTTATCATTATCCATCATGACTTTCAAGTAGCCAATCATAAGTAAGGCTTCTTGATCATCAATGGTAAAGTTTTCCGCTTCTCTTAGATAATATTTCGCTTGATAAGTATTACCAGTTATGAAATATAAATTAGCTAAATATGCGTAATAAATAACATTATCGGGGAAATGTTCAATGGCTTTTTTAAATACTTCGATAGCACCATCAATATCGCGATATACTAATATTAAGAGACGTGAATATTCATGGATTAATACTTCATTAATGTTTGGAAGACTGAAAGCTTTCGCAAAGGTATCTTTAGCTTGATCAAACTGATTTTCATCTAGATAGATTTGCCCAAGATATATATAGGCTAAATCATTTTCACTATCTAATTCAATGGCTTTAGTAAGATGCTCTTGTGCTTTCGCAAGTTCATGATACTTATGGTATTCGATATACGCTAATTGGGTGTAAAGATTGCTATCTTCATTGTACTTTAAACCCTCTTGAATAACGATATAACTGGTATTAACGTCATTAAAGTGCTCTAAATATAGCCATGATAAATTCAAATAACCATCAACAAGGTGATTATCTAATGCGATGGCTTTTAGATAATTGTTGCGGGCTTCTTCATAGTCTTCTTTCCACTTTTCGATAATTCTACCTTTATGGAAGTAAGCTTCCGCATTGTTTGGGTCTATGTTAAGCACCTGATTCAGGTAATCGTTAGCCTTATCATAATTATGAAAGTTATCGGCATAGATAATCGCTAACTCTATTAAGGCATTTATATCTTGTGGATTGTTTTCTAGCAATAGTTCATATACTTTAATTAGTTCTTCATAATCCTCTTTTTCATCTAAAGTTTCAATTAATTGGTGAAGTGCTTCCGGATTTAGCACCACTTCCCGAAGATTCTCCATCTTCTTCTTATTACCGACATCCATTCTCTTCACCACCTTTTATAAACTAGAAAAAGGGGTATTTATTGGTGATTTTTCACCTGTTTCTACTTTTATTATAAAATAGTTTTACTTTTTTTACCATTACTTTAGACTTTTTATCAAGAAAAGATTATAATACTTATTAGCACGTATTACAATATTAATATAACCAAATTAACTTAATAAAGACTTAAATAATATTTTAATATATAGATAATTTATTTTTAGATAAATTCATCATACACAGAAAGGATTGAGACATGAAACATGACTAACAACATTTTGCGACCAAACGAATTAGGAGTTTTCGCATTGGGCGGCCTAGGAGAGATAGGTAAGAATACATACTGTTTACAGTATAATGATGAGATTATTATTATTGATGCCGGTGTTAAGTTCCCCGAAAGTTATTTATTAGGTATTGATTACGTCATACCTGATTATCAATATTTAATTGATAATCAAGATAAGATTAAGGGTTTGTTTATTACCCATGGACATGAAGACCATATTGGAGGAATTCCTTTTCTTCTTAAAAAAGTGAAAATACCCAGAATCTATGCTGGACACTTAGCCATGGGGATGATCAAAAATAAGTTAGAGGAGCATCGGTTATTAAAATCAACCACTTTTGTCACTTATACTAATAAAGACGTCTTCACTTTTAAGTATATGCGGGTTTCCTTTTTTAGGACTAATCATTCCATTCCCGATTCATATGGAATCGCGATTGAAACTCCAGTCGGTACGATTTGCCATACAGGAGATTTTAAGTTTGACTTTACACCCATTGGCCCAAATGCGGATTTAGCGAAAATGGCTCAATTGGGTGAAAAAGGTGTATTATGTTTATTATCCGATAGTACAAATGCTGAGTTACCCGAATTTACGCTTAGCGAACGCCAAGTTGGTGATAATATTAAAGATATTTTTCGGCGCATAACTGGTCGGATTATTGTGGCGACTTTTGCCTCTAACATTCATCGCGTTCAACAAATCGTCGAAGCTTCCATCGCCACCAACCGCAAAATCGCCGTGTTCGGTCGCAGCATGGAAGCTACCCTCAAAGTTGGTCTGGATTTAGGCTATATTAAATGCCCTAAAGATACTTTTGTCAGTGCCGAAGACCTTAAACTCCTTGATGAGAATCAAATTACGATTCTCTGTACTGGTTCACAAGGAGAACCTTTAGCAGCGTTATCACGGATTGCGGATGGAACCCATCGCCAAATTTCCATTATTCCTGGCGATACTGTCATTTTCTCTTCTAACCCCATTCCAGGAAACGCAACTAGTGTTGGTAATACCATCAATAAACTTTTCCGCAAAGGTGCGAACGTCATTACCCATAGTCCCTTAACAGACACTCACACCTCTGGTCATGCTGGTCAAGAAGAACAAAAACTCATGATTCAATTAATGAAACCAAAATACTTCATGCCCGTTCACGGTGAGTATCGCATGTTAAAGATTCATGGTGATTTAGCGATTCAATGTGGGGTTAAACCAGAAAATGTCTTTGTATTAGATAATGGCCAAGTGCTTGCCTTCTCAAAGAAGGG
>JAAZCR010000298.1 GCA_012513195.1 Bacilli bacterium
CCATTACATACACAATGATTAAGAGTATAAATAATCCAAAGGTCCCAAAAATAAATAAGAATATTTGAGAATAATCTGTTAATGGTAAAGTATTCCAATACAAGTTATTTATTAAGATTTTTCTAAATCCTATAATAAAAACTATTAAAGTCATCACTATCGCTACGATACTTAAATTCTTTAATGTAAATAATCTTCTTCGCATAATCATACTCCTACTACAGATAAAATGCTAACTTTCCAATAATTAAGAAAATGAAAAAAGTGCTAAATTTAAATAACTCATCATTAGTTAAATCTAGCACTTTTATTTTTAATATTTAATTAATGATAAGTAATTATAAATAGTAAAGTAGAATTATTGTTCTTCTGTGATTACGCGTTTAATTGCTGCTTTTTCAATCTTCATTCTGGCGCCACTAACGAGAATAATTGTTACGGTATCTTCTTTTACTTCATCAACGATACCATAAATACCGCCAATGGTCACAATCTTATCATCTTTTTGAATTTTCGCTTGCATATCCATTAATTCTTGGCGTCTTTTCTTTTCTGGTTTCATAATGAAGAAATACATTACAAGAATAAAAATCGCAAGTGGCACTACGAAAGTAATGATGGCAGATGCTATACCTTGACTTTGTTGTAAGAATAAATTAAACATGTCTAATCTCCTTTTCTATTTTAAAATTGTCTTTTATTATTTGGATCATCATATCCATATTTCGCGAAGAATTCATCGCGAAAACTTAATAAGCGGTCTTCTTTAATAGCTTGTCTAACTTGTTCCATTAGTTTTAGTAAGAAATACACATTATGATAACTCAATAATCTTTGACCAAACATCTCTTCCGCTTTAAAGAGATGTCTTAAATAACTCTTTGTATAATTCCTACAAGTGTAACAATCACACTCAGGATCTAATGGCGTAAAATCCCGCTCATATTGTTGGTTTTTAATCACCACGCGACCAAAACTTGTCATCGCGGTTCCATGCCGGGCAATTCGCGTTGGTAAAACACAGTCAAACATATCGATTCCCCTAATACAACCTTCAATTAAGGCATCAGCGCTACCTACACCCATTAAATATCTTGGTTTATTCGTAGGTAGATGGGGAATTGTTGTTTCAATAATACGATACATCGTTTCTTTTGATTCACCTACGGACAATCCACCAATCGCATAACCCGGGAAATCTAGTTCAACGGTCTTCTTGGCGGAATATTCCCGCAAATCCTCAAAATCGCCACCTTGAACGATCCCAAAGAGTGCTTGTTTCTCTGTGTTCTTATGAACTTTTAATCCACGTTCTGCCCATTTAAGAGTTCGTTCTACGGACTCCTTAACATAGTTATAATCAGCTGGTAACTCCACGCATTCATCAAAACTCATCATGATGTCGCTACCGAGATTATTTTGGATGGAGATGGCTTTTTCGGGTGTCATAAATAACTTCGCTCCTGATTTATGATGGCGGAATTCGACACCTTCATCAGTGATTCTTCTTAATTTACTTAAACTAAAGACCTGAAAGCCACCGGAATCCGTTAAAATCGGACCATCCCAGCGCATAAACTGATGCAAGCCACCAGCTTCTTTTATAATATCATCTCCAGGTTGTAACCACAAGTGATATGTGTTACTTAAGATTATTTGCGTATTCATTTCTTTTAATTCTTCTGGAGATAATGTCTTAACCGTTGCTTGTGTGCCTACTGGCATGAAAATAGGCGTTTCAATCACACCATGTGGTGTATATAGTTTTCCTAATCTTGCGCCACTTTGCTTACAAACATGTAATACTTCAAATCTTATCGCACTCAAAATATCACCTACTCAATAAACATCGCATCGCCAAAACTAAAGAACCGATAACGTTCTTTAATGGCTTCTTGATATGCTTTCATGATTAATTCTCTTGACGCAAAAGCTGATACCAACATGATAAGCGTTGATTTCGGCAAATGGAAGTTAGTAATAAGAGCGTCAATAGCTTTAAATTGATAACCTGGATAGATGAAGATATCAGTATAACCAGAATCAGCTTTAAAGGTTCCAAATTTAGTCATGATGGTTTCTAAGGTTCTAGTGGATGTTGTTCCCACACTGATAATTCTTTTGCCGTTTTTCCGTGTTTCATTTAAGAGAGCTGCAGTTTCCTCACTTACAGAGTAAAACTCACTATGCATCTTATGTTTTACAACTTCGGTTTCTGTTACTGGTTTAAATGTACCTAATCCTACATGAAGGGTTAAATAAGCGATATTTACACCTTTTTGTTGGATTTTTTCTAGTAGTGATTCAGTGAAATGGAGTCCGGCAGTAGGAGCTGCCGCTGAACCTTCTACTTTCGCATAAACTGTTTGATAACGATCTTTATCATCAAGTTTGGCAGTTATATAAGGTGGTAAAGGCATCTCACCTAATTTATCTAAGATTTCTAAGAAAATCCCTTCATACTCAAATTGAAGATATCTTCTACCTTCATCAAAGGATTCAAGACATCTTGCTTGTAACAAGCCATCACCAAAGGTGATTACTGTTCCGACTTTAACACGTTTTGCGGGTCGGCATAATACTTCCCAGATATCATTATCTTTTTGATTAAGTAATAACACTTCAATATGAGCATGAGTATCTTGCTTAACTCCATAAAGTCTTGCAGGGATAACTTTAGTGTTATTTAACACTAAAGTATCACCAGGATTTAAGTAATCTATAATATCATAAAAATGTTTATGTGCGATTTCACCCGTTTTACGATTAAGGATTAATAACCGTGATTCTTCCCGATTTTTTAGCGGTGTTTGGGCAATCAACTCTTTTGGTAAGTCAAAATCAAAATCTTCAATTCGCATTTTAGATATTACCTCTTCCTAAAACAACGAATAATACTCGATGTTTAAATGACGGTATGCTTTTTCCGTCGCAACTCTTCCCCTTGGTGTTCTTTTAATATACCCTTCTTGTAGTAAATAAGGCTCATAAACATCCTCAAGGGTTTGCACTTCTTCACCGATAGAAGCAGCTAACGCTTCTACCCCTACCGGTCCACCATTATACCGTTCAATAATACCACGTAAATATTTGTGGTCCGTATAATCAAGACCTGCTTCATCGACATTCATTTGATTTAAAGCTAGTTTACATAACTCTAATGTGATGATGGAATAACCTTTAACTTGCGCAAAATCCCTTACTCGTCTAAACAAGCGATTTGCTACCCGTGGCGTACCCCGCGACCGTTTTGCGAGTTCTAATGCCGCTTCTTCTTCAATAGGAAATTGGTAAATAGAGGATGTTCTGATAATTATTTTGCGCAAATCCTTAATATTATAATACTCTAACTGTGAAATAACCCCAAAACGATCTCTTAATGGCGCTGATAAATCACCCGCTCTAGTGGTAGCCCCAACTAGCGTAAAAGGTGGTAAGTCAATTCTAATGGTTCTTGCGGTTGAATCTTTTCCCACCACAATATCTAATACGAAATCTTCCATCGCAGGGTAAAGAATTTCTTCAACACTTTTTGGTAATCTATGAATTTCATCAATAAATAAGACGCTACCCGGTGTTAAGGTAGTCAAAATAGCAGCTAAATCACCACCACGCTCTATTGATGGTCCAGAAGTGTGGCGAATCTCCACACCCATCTCATTAGCGATAATATTCGCTAGAGTCGTTTTACCTAACCCAGGAGGACCATAAAATAAACAATGATCAAGCGCTTCATTACGCATCTTCGCAGCTTTGATGAAGACTTCTAAGTTTTCTTTTATCTTAGTCTGACCAATGTACTGACTTAATGTCTGCGGTCTTAACGTTAGTTCACTATCGTCTTCGGCTAATTTCGTCGGACTAATTATGCGCTCGTCTTTCATTACTTATCCTCCTTACTTCAACATAAGCCTTAATGCTTGCGTGATATATTCTTGCGTGGTGAGATTCTTATCAGTTATTTCTCTAAAGACACGTTCAACTTCTTTATCTTTATAACCTAAAGAAAGTAACGCTTCATAAGCATCTTTCATCGCATCATTCATCGCATTTGATTCAATGGAAATTAATTTACCCTTCAAATCAAGAATGATTTGTTGGGCTGTTTTGGAGCCAACTTTAGGGAATTTTTGTAGATATGGCACATCGCCTGTTTCGATAGCTTTAACGATGCTTTTATAATCACCCGGTGCTAAGATCGCAATCGCTGTTTTCGGTCCAATTCCTGTTACTTTAATCAATTTCATAAATAAATCTTTTTCTTCAAAAGTCCTAAAACCATATAACTCATGGGCATCATCTCTGATAATTAAATGCGTATATACGGTGGCAATTTCATTTAATGTATAACTATAAGGATTAGGAACATAAATATGGTAACCAATATTATTTGTTTCTAAAATAATAAAATCCGTCCCAATCCGGGTAACTTGACCTTTAAGATATGCATACATAATCTTCACCTATCCAACTTTTATATTATATCATACCTTACCAAGATTTACTAATACTTCTAATCTATATACGTGGTAAAACTATCATACCTTAAATAAAATAAATAATCCATACTTTTAAGTATGGATTTTTGCGGATTTATATACATAGAGGAAAAAATACGCTACTGGTATTATTATTCCTCCACCAATGAAATTCCCTATTGTTACGGGAATAATATTCTTAAAGATATCAATAACGGTAATACCACTATCATAGAACATTGACAAAGGTAGAATAAACATATTCGCCACTGAGTGTTCATATCCGCATAATACAAATAAGAATACAGGGATGGCGCTAGCGAGTATTTTACCACTAACATCTTTCGCAGCATAGGAAGCATACACACCTAATGCGACTAAGATGTTACAGAGAATCCCGCGCATTAAAGCGACAATAAAATCTAAACTCGTCTTTTGGACGCTAATATCTTTTATTGTACCTATAACAATATCATTAGGCATTTTACTGAAATATATGATGCACACTAATAATAATGAACCGATAAAATTACTTATCCAAACAATTCCTAAATACTTAAAAAAATTACCTAATCCATATTGCTTATTACAGTAACCTAAGATTACTAAACAATTACCAGTAAACAATTCACTTCCCGTTAGTACTACAAGAATAATACCTACTGTAAATACTAGCGCACCAAAAAACCTACCTAAAGGGGCATTGATTAAAGCCGCAAAAGAACTATAAGTTACTAAATACCCATAATATCCTAATCCAACAAATAACCCTGATAAAATCCCACCAATAATCATACTACGAATAGAATTGTGGACTTTCTTTTCACCGATATTTCCACATTCATGTGCAAGTTCCCTTGGTCCTAACATTTATCTCCCTCTACTTTCTTCATAATCTAACAACATTATAGCCAAGGGAATAGTTATTTTCAATTATCTTTTGGTTTCTTTCTAATTTTTGTATTCTTTTTAACGAAATCTCTTAAATCAGCTTTAAGAGGTTTGGTTTCATAATTAACATTACTACTAGTAAAATCATCTTCAATCTGTTGATTAAGCGGATAAGGAGGAGTAAATAATTGTCTTTCCGTACTTGGCTTTTCTTCTACTAAGCTGCTAGTAGTACTTAATGGCTCAATCGGAATAACTCTAGGATAATTATTTAGTGGATAGTAGTAATAAGGAGTTTGATACATATAAGGGTTGTGGTAATTATAATAATTACTAAATGGTGGGATATAATTAGGTTGTTGATTAGATACATTATTATCTAATATATTTTTATTATCGTTATTATAATCGTTAGTTTCGGTCAAATCATCTTTAAAATCTTCAATCTTCGG
>JAAZCR010000299.1 GCA_012513195.1 Bacilli bacterium
CAAGGATTAGGGTACCAGGTGGCTACCTAAAAGCTGAATTTTTAGGACTTCTTCAAGAAATTGCAGAAAAGTATGGAAACGGCTCACTACATATTACAAGCCGTCAAGGATTTGAAATCCCAGGTATTAGATATGAAGAAATAAAATTTAATCTAATTGATAAACTTGATCCTAGTTTAGTAATTTTTAGTGATGAGCTTGCTTTAACAGGTGAGGAAATAACGAAAATAATACAAAGACACTTAACTGATGATCGGGTTTTTGGTGTAATGGCTCGCCATTTCAATCTAAAGGAATTCTTTGTAGAAGAAAAACTAAATCATGCACGGACCCAAATTGACCGCTGCGATGGCTTAGTAATCGTTTATGGTGTTGGTGCATCTTTAGTTAATGCAGGCGATATCTTAGTTTATTGTGATTTGGCGAGATGGGAAATACAACTTCGATATCGCTCAAAAGAGTTAGGTAATTGGCGATGCGATAATCTTAAAGAAGACATTCTTAAGAAATATAAACGGGGCTATTTCTTTGAATGGCGGATTGCAGATAAACATAAAAAGAATTTATATGATAGAATAGATTATCTCTTAGATACAAATGAAAAAAAATAATCCCAAAATGATTACAGGTAAGGCTTTCTTACAAGGGTTAAAAGAAACTGCTCATCGCCCCTTCCGTTTAGTGCCATATTTTCATCCCGGTGTTTGGGGTGGGCAATGGATGAAGGAAGTCTGCGACTTACCACGTGATGTCGAAAACTATGCTTGGAGTTTTGATGGTGTACCAGAAGAAAACAGTATTTATTTGAGATACGGAAAGGTGCGCGTCGAAGTACCATCAATAAATGTAGTATTCCGCGAACCCATCGCGCTATTAGGACATAAGGTACATGCTCGTTATGGTACCGAATATCCCATTCGTTTTGACTTCCTTGATACAATGGATGGTGGTAATTTAAGTTTACAAGTTCATCCTTTAACTGAATATATACAAGAAACATTTGGAATGACTTATACACAAGATGAAAGTTATTATATTTTGGACACTAAAGAAGATGCGTCAGTCTATTTAGGAGTAAAAACAGGAATAAACAAAGATGATGTTTTACATGATTTACGGAGAGCCCAAAAAGGAGAAATTCTCTTCCCTGCAGAAAAATACATCAACAAATTTCCTGTTAAAAAACATGACCATATTTCTATTCCAGCAGGAACAATCCATTGTTCGGGAAAGAATACAATGGTGCTAGAAATCAGTTCCACACCTTATATTTTCACCTTTAAGCTTTGGGATTGGGGTCGCTTAGGTTTAGATGGTCTTCCTCGTCCCGTTCATCTTGAACATGGTGAGAAGGTGATTGATTGGAGTAGAAATACAGAGTGGGTAAAAACAAACTTAATTAATCCTATTGAGGTAATAAGTCAAGATGAGCATGTCTTAGAAGAAAAAACAGGACTCCATATTAGAGAACCGTTAGAAACACGCAGACACTGGTTTACAGATAAAGTTTATCACCACACCAATGGTACTGTTAATCAGCTCAATTTAGTTGAAGGTGAATGTGTGTTGGTGGAAAGCCCAACATGTGCGTTTGAACCATTGGAAATACATTATGCGGAAACCTTCATCATCCCTGCATCTGTAGGTGAATACACAATTCGGCCATATAAAAACAGCGTTGGTAAACGTTGTGCTACCATCAAAGCTTTTATTCGCTAGGAGGGTCTGTATGTATTATGTTGGTATTGATGGTGGGGGGACTAATACCAGAGCTTGCATTCTAAATGAACAAAAAGAAATAATTGGCATTGGTAAAGCTGGCCCATCAAGTATCGATACAGTAGATATCGAAGTAACCCTGACAAACTTTAACGAAGCTATCATGCAAGTATTTCGCGAAAATAAGATTGAAAATCCACAAATCGTTTCGCTTTTTATTGGGGTTGGGGGAGTATTGACAGATAGTTCAAAAGAATACCTTAGAAATGAAGTAAAAAAATTACCGTATATTAAGCAAGATGCACTAATTGGTGTAGAGAATGATGTTTATGCTGCACATTTAGGAGGATTAGGTAATCGTCCTGGTGTTTGCTTAATTGTCGGTACTGGAAGTGTTGCTTTTGGGATTGATGAAGATAATAATACCCATCGTGCGGGTGGATATGGATATCAAGAGGGGGATGCAGGAAGTTCCTTTGATTTAGGAAAGAAAACGATTCAGCATATTTCTCGTGTATTTGATGGTCGTCGCAAAACAACACCTTTTGCGCAAGATGTTTTTAATAGTTTAGGCATCAAAGGAATTGATCAATTAATTGATATTATTATGAGTTATCATCTTGACCGCACAAAAACTGCACAACTCGCGCCCTTTGTGACTAAACATGCTGATTTAGGTGACATTTATGCGAGAAAAATATGTGATGAAGCGACTACTGAATTAGCTTTATGTGTTGAAGCAGTTAATAAAGCATTAAATTTACGAAATAAAGAACTTGCGATTATTGGTTCTTTAGGTAATACACCAGGATATTTTCGAACACAATTAGAAACTAAAATTAAACTGATTGCTGATTTCAATATTCATGGACCAATTACGGAACCAGTAATTGGTGCTGCTTATAAAGCATATGATGACGCACATAAATAAAAGGGATGATAACTGATATGATCCCCTTAAAGTAGACAGTACTAAAAAATAAACTGTACTATCTACAGAAAGGGGATCATTTCATTTGGGAAGAAAAGCTAAGTTAAGTAAAGAAATGAAGTTAAGAATAGTTCAAGAATATTTAGAGGGAAATGTAGATATTTCGATTAAATATGGGATAATTAATCATTCAATTTTACATACTTGGATAAAGAAGTATAATAGTCATATAGAAATTAAAGATTATAATCCAAAAGGAGATGTCTATATGGCTAAATCAAGAA
>JAAZCR010000300.1 GCA_012513195.1 Bacilli bacterium
CATAGAATAGTCTAAGTAATAGTTATAATATAAAAAAGAAGGTATAGATTGTAAAAGCATCTATACCTTCTTTTTTATATTTAATTAATTATATATGGAATTTCTTCATTAAATATTTATTTATTTTATATCTATTACCTATATAAAACATACATAACGTTAAGGGTATTAAAACTATAAGAACGAAATGACTCCACTTTAAGATGAATCGATCTACTAAAAATTTATTTATCAATAGGTCTATACCAATACATAAAATGCTAGTATTAATGGTTATCGTTGATACGATAACATGCCATTTGTAGAAATAAGTTTTTATAAACATGTATGATATTATAACAAGAATAAAGATTAATCCATTAATTGGTAGTACTAAACGTGAGAAGACATTATTAGATTTTAAACTTAAAGTAATAAGAAGCACGAAAATTGTTGTTGCGATAGTAATAATGGATAGTTTTAAAATAAACCCTTTTATTCTGTTAAGGAAAATGGCGGAAACGTAAATCCATAATAGAAGAATTGATAAAATTACAAAGAATGACCAGGTAATACGGCTGTTTATTAATATGTTTAATAGAATAAAGTAAATAATTAAAACAAATGTATCAAAAGTGAAAAACCAATACAATTTTTTCTTTATTACTAGCGGCAAACACAAAAGGATAAATAAAATAATCGAAATAATCGGAATTAATGACCAACTAATGTTATATCCAATCACAAAATCAATTACTAATAATGAGATTATAGCGGTTATACAAACAAGAAGAGTAATTAAATAAATTAGTGGGGGAATATTTGGATTAACCTTTTTAGAAATTGGTTTAGGTGCTTTCAATTTATAAGTTTTTGTATCTTTAATTTGTTTTGTGTTTAAAGTTTCTATTTCTGCATCAGTAAGAATTATTGTGTTGCATAATGGACAAAAACGATGTTTTTGTTCATCTACTTCAACCCCACATCTCATACAATATTTCATAAGTTATCACCACCATGAGATTCAATATGTACTTTCACTCCAAGGTTTACTAATTTTTGGAAAAATAATTGTTCTACTCTAGGTATTCGAATGCTTCTACCAAAAGTAATATACACTTTATTTTTGAATCCAATTACACCACCCGAACACTTAGTTAATGGACATGGACCTAATAAGAAGTTATACCGTTCGACATACTGTTCAAAATCTTCTGGCAATTTAAGCATACCGATATTTGATAAAGTACCAGAGAAAGTATCAGCACCAATTTCTTTATATATAAAAGGAGTAATAATCTTCTTAAGTATTAATGGTAGAACTCTAACGAAGATGGTTCGTTCAGTCTTGTAATTCTGAACGATTTGCGCAATTAGATGATCAATCTCAGCATTTTCTTTAAAGAAATCATCAACAACTTTTATTATTTCCTCAAAGGTATAATCTTTGTCAGGATAAAGATAGGGAATTACATATAAAGAAAAATTACGCATAGATTTACTTTCAAGTCTTTTCCGCATATTCACTGGCACTTGTAATGCGACAGGACGTCTTTTGCGTAGTTTTGGTACTTGTTCCTTTTGAATTTTGAAAAGACTTTCAAGATAAATAGAAGTTAATAATACGGTTATACTGGTATTATAGTTTTTAGCTAGGGTTGATAATTCTTGAGCATCAATTATCCCATAAGTAACAAGAAATTGATTTTGTTTAATTGAGCGATCTTTCAGATGAAAGACATGCTTAATGATTTTTTGTTTTTGTTTGTGTGTTTTATAGTATTTCTTGCCAGCCAAACTATGGGAATCTTCATATTCACTGTCATCGACAGGACTATTGATATCCTTCATCCATTCATTAATACTTACTTGATGTCCTAATAATGTAAGGTATTGATGGACAAGAGTATTTAGAAAAGTCAAACAAGCTGTGCCATCCCCAAGAATATGATTAAACTCAACTGATATTGTTCTATCTCTATATAAGACTCTGAACAAATAACCGTTATTATCAAATCGATTTATTCTTCTACATGGTGCTTCTGTTTCTTCATGTACTTCTAAAGGTTTTTTATTTTCTTCTAAATAGTACCAGAAAAATCCTGTGCGTAAGGTTACTTTATAATAAGGAAAGCGATGAATAATATTGTTTAATGCTTTAAGTAAGATGTCTTTTTTTATTGGTTCATATAGTGTTGTACTGAAGCGAAAAACTGTAGTTATATGATCAGACTCAATTAATGGGTAGATTTTCGCTGCATTATCAAGACGCATCCATTCATGTTTCATGTTAATCATCCCTTTGTAAGAAGATAAGGCTTTGAACTATGTATCAAAGCCTTCGACTATTTATATTTTACCATAAGAATAAAAATCCTATCAAATATTGTTAGCAATACTTGATAGGATTTTTTTAACTTCGACAATTACTTTTTATTTACAACTTCACGTAAATTCTTACCTGGACGGAATTGAGGGACGTATATTGCGGGAATGGTCATCGTATCACCAGTTTTTGGGTTACGGCCAGTTCTTTCTTCTCGTTTTGCGACTCTAAAAGAACCAAAACCTGTTAAAACAAAATCTTCATGCTTGCTTAATGCTTCTGTTACTGTATCAATAAAAGCATTAATTGCAGTTTCACATAGTTTTTGCGTTGTGCCTTCAGGCATTCTCTCTACCATTGCCTTTACAAGATCTTGTTTATTCATGTTTCTCCCCCCTTATTGTTTAATAATATTGTTTAATAATGAATAAAAAGTAATTAAAAATAAGAAATTACAAATTTATTATGATTATTATATACTAAAAATTTTTAGATGAAAATAATTAGTTATAGATTTTTGCATATTTTTACAGGAAAAAATTGATAATAAAAATATGGACTAAAAAAACACGAAAAATTTATAGATTACTAGCAAAAATAGTTGCAAAGAAAAAAACTTTAGTGTATAATATTTGAGTCTATGACTAGCAAAGAAGTGGGAGGTTGCTGATACGCCCGGCCGCTTTGCCATGGCGAGGTGTGTCAGGAAATTTCCATGGAGCGAGTCTATTGCGAAATAGGCGAAAGGAGGAAACTAAATAATGGCAAATCAAAAAATTCGGATTCGCTTAAAGGCGTATGATCACAGATTAATCGATCAATCAGCAAAGAAAATTGTTGAAAGCGCAAAGAGAACAGGAGCTACTGTTTCTGGTCCAATTCCGCTTCCAACAGAAAGACAAGTTTTTACTATTTTGCGTGCGGTTCACAAGTATAAGGACTCTCGTGAACAATTTGAAATGCGTACGCATAAGAGATTGATTGATATTATCGATCCAACACCACAAACTATTGATGCGTTAATGCATTTAGAATTGCCAAGCGGTGTTGATGTAGAAATTAAATTATAGTTTTAGGAGGTGTAACTCATGGCCAAAGGAATCTTAGGTAGAAAAGTTGGGATGACTTCAATCTTTGATGAAAATGGTTTTCTCATTCCTGTAACTGTAATCAAGGTTGAACCAAACATCGTTCTCCAAAAGAAAACAGTAGAAACAGACGGATACGATGCAGTTCAATTAGGAATGGAAGACTTAAGACCAGCACTAGCTAACAAGCCACAAATAGGACATGCTGCCAAAGCTAATACAGCACCTAAGCGCTTCGTTAAAGAAATTCGTGGTTCAGATATGTTAAACTACGAAGTTGGTCAAGAGGTTAAAGTAGACATTTTCTCAGCGGGAGAATTTGTTGACGTTACTGGCACATCAAAAGGTAAAGGATATGCAGGTGCCATTAAGAAGTATAATCAAAATCGTGGACCCATGTCCCATGGTTCTGGTTACCATCGTAAGGCTGGTTCTATGGGTAGTATCGACCCTAACCGTGTATTCAAAGGTAAAGGTTTACCAAGCCGCATGGGTGGCGAAACAGTAACTATTCAAAACTTACAAGTAGTTAAAGTTGATCCTGAAAAGAATGTCATTCTAATAAAAGGTAATGTTCCAGGTGCTAAAAAATCATTAGTTATTATTAGAAACGCTGTTAAAAAGAGCGGTAAATAATTCGGAATTAAGGAAAGGAGGACCACGCAATGCCAGTTGTTGCATTATATAACCAAAGTGGTACGCAAATTGGTGAAATTGAATTAGCGGATTCAATTTTTGGAATTGAGCCCAATGAACATGTACTACACGAAGCTGTGTTAATGATTAGAGCTAATCAACGTCAAGGAACACATAAAACAAAGACACGTGGTGAAGTTCGCGGTGGTGGACGTAAACCATATGCACAAAAAGGTACAGGTCGGGCAAGACAAGGTTCAATTCGTGCACCTCAATGGCGCGGAGGTGGAACTGCATTTGGGCCAATTCCAAGAAAATATACTTATAAATTAAATAAGAAAGTACGTAGACTAGCGCTTAAGTCCGCACTTTCACAAGTAGTTCGCGAAGACAGCATGGTTGTTGTTGATGCGTTAAACTTCGAAAAACCTAGAACAAA
>JAAZCR010000301.1 GCA_012513195.1 Bacilli bacterium
AGATTATGGTTATTAATACATCATTATATCAAATGATAATTCTATACTAACTACTAATTACCTAGTACTAAACAACAGGATGATTTCCTATAAAATCATTTACACATAATTATTGACGCAACCTTTAGTTAGGTAATAACTAATATTATTTAATAATTTATGGTACAATATACTTATTAGAGACTATGAAATAGAAAGGCAGGTGCACCGCTTAAGCGGTGAAGTCGTGAAAGATAGAATCTTAGAATTAATGCAAAACCCAAAATATAAACGCATGACTGTCAGTGAAATCGCTGATGCACTTGGTTGTAATGATAGTACTTCTTTTCGGGAAGTTGTGAAGGCTGTTGTTGGATTAGAAGAAGATTTATATATTTATCGTGATAAACAAGATCGTTATGATTTGATTGAAAGATTTGGTTATAAACCAGGTGTAATCCAAATCACAAAACGCGGATTTGGATTTGTTACGCTTTTACATGAAGATACTGATGACATTTATATCCCTAAGAATGCTTTAAATGGGGCAATGAACCAAGACACCGTTTTGGTTGTTGTTCATAAGAACTCTTCAGGTTCTAGTCCTGAAGGTGAAGTATATAAAGTTGTTAAACGCGGTAGTCATTTTGTCATTGGCACCTACTTCGAACACAATAATGTAGGTTATCTTAAGACTGATGACCAACATTTTCATGCCCAAGTAGTTATCAATAAAAACAATAATAAAGGTGCCATGCCTAATCATGTTGTTAAGGTAGAAATAATTAAATATATTTCAGATAACTTAGTCGAAGGTAAAGTTGTTGAAATATTAGGACATAAAAATGACCCAGGTATTGATATATTGGCAGTTGCCCATAAACATAATTTACGGACAACTTTCCCAGAAGAAGTATTAAATCATGCAGCCTTAATTAGCGATGAAGTTACCGATGCTGATTTAGTTGGTCGCCGTGATTTACGCGATGAAATCATTGTCACTATCGATGGTGAAGATGCTAAGGATTTAGATGATGCGGTGACAGTTAAAAAACTTGAAAATGGTAACTATTTATTAGGAGTTCATATCGCTGATGTTTCTTACTATGTCAAAGAAAATGACCCCATAGATAGAGAGGCTTATAAGCGAGGGACAAGCGTCTATCTCGTTGATAGGGTAATCCCTATGATTCCCCATCGCTTATCAAACGGTATTTGTTCACTTAATCCCCATGTTGACCGTTTAGTAATTTCCTGTGAAATGGAAATTAACAATGATGGGGATGTTATAAAATATGAAATCTTCCCTGCGGTTATTAACTCCAAAGCCCGCATGACTTATACTAATGTTAATAAAATATTAGTTCATAATGATGAAGAAGTTAAGAAAGAATACGCGGACTTAGTTCCGTTATTTGAAACGATGGCTGAATTATTCCATATATTAAACAAAAAACGGAAAAAACGTGGTGCGATTAATTTTGATAGTCCAGAAGCGAAAATCATTGTTGATGAAAATGGTAAACCTCTAGATGTTCAACTAAGGACAAGGGATATTGCGGAAATGATAATTGAAGAGTTCATGCTTTGTGCCAATGAAACCATTGCGGAACACTTTCATTGGTTAAATTATCCTTTCCTTTATCGGGTACACGAAGATCCCGATCCAGATAAGATTAAGCGTTTCTTCCGCTTATGCGAAGCGTTAGGATATAAGATTAAAGGCAAAGAAAATGTCGTTCATCCTAAAGCCTTCCAAGAACTCTTAGAGTTAGTCGAAAACACCAAAGAAGAAGCAGTAATTAATACCATGCTTATTCGTTCAATGGCGAAAGCCCGTTACTCCGAACAAAGTCTAGGACACTATGGTTTAGCTACTGAGTTTTACACCCATTTTACTTCCCCAATTAGAAGATATCCTGATACAATAGTACATCGTTTAATAAGAGAATTTATATTTGAGTCTAAGTGTGATGAAGAAAACTTCGCCAAATATTCCATTCTTTTACGCGACATTGCGGAACAAACCTCACGTTGCGAACGTGCTGCGGAAGACTGTGAACGTGAAGTCGAAGCGATGAAGAAAGCGGAATACATGGAAGAACATATTGGTGAAGAGTTTGATGGTATTATCAGTTCAGTAACGAACTGGGGGCTATATGTTGAACTACCAAATACGATTGAAGGTTTAGTACATGTCCTTGATATGACCGATGATTATTACAACTTTGATGAGCGAACAATGTCTTTAATCGGTGAACGGACGAAAAAAATCTTCCGTTTAGGTGATGAAGTAAGAGTACGTGTTATTGGTGCTAGTAAAGAAACAAGAGAAATCGATTTTGAAATCGTCGGTATAAAGAGTAGAAAACGCAAGAAAACAGTTGTAGAAATAGATGAGAAGAATTATAAAGGTAAAAAGAAACCTAGAAGTGTGAAAGGAAAGAAAGTAACAAAGAAGTAAAGGATGAATTTTAATGGAGAAGGAAAAACTTAGTTATTCACGCTTATTTTTCAAATTCTTTAAGATAGGACTCTTTACCTTTGGTGGGGGCTATGCGATGCTTCCATTAATTGAACGAGATATTATTCAAAGTAAATGGATAGAAAAAGAAGATGTCACTGATTTAGTGGCGATTAGCCAATCCATTCCTGGGGCCATCGCCATTAATATGGCTTTATTAGTTGGGCATCGCATAGGAAAGAAAAAAGGAGCTATTGCGGCCTGTCTAGGATGCATTTTACCAAGTTTCTTAGTTATTCTCTTAATCGCAATGCTTTTAAGTAACTTTCAAAATTATGTTATAGTGCAACGGGCTTTCACAGGCATTCTTTCCTGTGTTGTTGCTTTAATACTACTTGCGGCTATAAAGTTTGCTAAAGTAGCGATAGTTGATTTGCCAACATTATTAATTACAATATTAACCATAATAATATTAATTGTTAGTAAATTTGTATCTATAAACCCCGCCTTATCAAGTTTTCTCCCCGTTATGCTTATTATTGCTGGTGGACTAATAGGGTTACTGTTCTATTATGTATATCCTAAAAAGGTTAGGGAAGTAATGGAACGGGGGAAGAAAAAATGATAATTAAACTACTGATATTATTATATACTTTTATGAAAATTGCTCTCTTCAACTTTGGTGGGGGTTATGTAATGATTTCTCTCATCGAAAATGAAGTAGTTGGACCAAATGGCTTTGGGATTACCCCAGCGGAGTTCGCCAATATTATCGCTGTTAGCGAAATGACTCCCGGTCCAATTTCCATCAATACAGCTACTTATGTTGGGTACAAAATAGCGGGAGTTTTAGGTTCATTAGTCGCAACCCTCGCAATTCCAATTCCTTCTTTCTTTATTGTTGTATTTTTATCACCAATACTCGCTAAATATAAAGACCATCCCTTAAATAAAATGATTTTCTATGGTTTAAGGGCAGTAGTAGTTGGTCTAATTTTTAACGCTGCATTTATCTTAGTGAAAACACCATTATTTGCCTATGATGATGCCAAAAATTTAATCTTTTGCAACTTACAATTGTTAAGAGATTTTGATTTACCTTTTAATCTTAATCTAATTAATTTTGGTAGTATTGGAATCTTTATCGTAAGTCTAATCCTAATCTTAAAACTTAAACTTAATCCGATTCTAGTCATTCTTATTTCAGGATTATTAGGCATTATTATCTTTAGTATTTAAAATTAAATTAGATCTTGTGATAAAAGGAGAAGTGCTCTCCTTTTATTTTTTTGTTTAGATAAAACAAAGATGTTGCAGGGTATATAAAAAAGTAATATAATAACATATGAACAGATATTCATATGAGGTGTAAAATGAAAAAGCAATTAATGGTATGTGATTGTAACGTCATTCATGAAGATGTCGTTAATGAAGTAAAACATAAATTACCTAATATCGATGAACTAGAGAAAACAGCTAATCTTTTTAAAGTACTAGCTGATAATACGCGATTTAAAATCATTACGACATTACTAACACACGAAATGTGTGTTTGTGACCTTTCTTACTTACTAAATATGAGCCAATCATTAGTATCACATCAATTAAGGAAATTACGCAAAGCCCGATTAGTGAAATATCGTCGCGAAGGGAAAGTAGTGTACTATTCCTTAGATGATGAACACATTGAAAAAATCATACAATATGGTATAGACCATATTAGAGAAAGTGGTGAAAGTTTTGAAACAAGAGAATAAAGTAACATATGAAGTACAAAACTTAAGTTGCGCCAACTGTGCTAAAAAAATCGAAAAACGCATTAATGAAATCGATGGTGTAAGTGAAGCATCAATCGATATCATCAACAAGCGTTTAACGTTTAATAATAATAGTAATAAGAATAATGAAGATTTATTAAAAGAAATGAATAAGATTGCTGATAGTGTTGAACCAGGTACAAAATTTGTAGAGGTTAAAAAACGTTTTTATGAACATGAAGAAGAAACTAATGAAAAAACTATTCTAATTCGCTTAATCATTGGTGGTATACTATTTATTTTAGGTTATATCTTTGAACATCTTAACATTTATTCTAAAGCCCAAATTATTCTATTTATTGTAAGTTATGTCCTTATTGGTTATGAAGTAATATATAAAGCAATACGCAACATGATAAAAGGAAATCTTTTTGATGAAAACTTCCTTATGTCGATTGCGACGATTGCGGCGATTTACGTTCGTAGTTATCCTGAAGCAGTTGCGGTTATGTTGTTTTATGAAGTAGGGGAATATTTCCAAGATCGTGCACTTGATCGAAATAGAGAGTCCATCAGAGAACTTGTCGCCATTCAACCCAAAGTCGCTTATGTGAAAGATGGAACTACGATTAAGGAAGTTCACCCAGCCCAAGTAAACATAAATGATGTTATCGTCATAAAACCAGGTGATTTAATTCCTTTAGATGGTATAGTCTTAAGTGGTACATCTGAAGTAGATACATCAAAACTTACAGGAGAATCATTACCACGCACAGTCGAACCTAATAGTGAAGTACTTGCAGGCTATATTAACTACAATGGTTTATTAGAAGTAAAAGTCACCAAAATATACGAAGATTCAGCCGTCAGCAAAATCCTTGAACTAGTAGAGAATGCTCAAAGTAAAAAGGCAAAAGTGGAAAAATGGATTACGAAGTTCGCTCGTATCTATACTCCCATTGTGATTTTACTAGCTATCTTAATCACATTTGTGCCAATGGCTTTTGTCGAAAACTATGTTTTTAATGATTACTTATATCGCGGGGCCACCTTTTTAGTGGTATCCTGTCCATGTGCTTTAGTAATATCCATCCCACTATCTATTTTCGGTGGGATTGGCGCTAGCAGTCGAGCTGGTATTCTCATTAAAGGCGGTAATTATCTTGAAATCCTTAGAGACGCCAAAATTATGGTCTTTGATAAAACAGGAACGATTACTAAGGGTAACTTTGTGGTAACGAAAGTTGTAACTTACGATTTTGATGAGACCGAATTAGTTAATCTAACAGTTAGTGCCGAAAAACTTTCCAATCATGCCATTGGTAAAGCCATAGCAATTTATAAAGAGATTAATCAAG
>JAAZCR010000302.1 GCA_012513195.1 Bacilli bacterium
CTTCCAGTGATAGCTTCATCATCGTCATTTAACATCCCTAATTGCTTGGCTATCGAAAGGGCTGTATTTTTATGATCACCCGTAATCATGACGGTCTCAATGCCAGCCTGCTTGCATTTTTGAACCGCATCGTAGACCTCTACCCTTGGTGGGTCAATCATCCCAACAAATCCTACAAAAGTTAACCCTTTTTCCAATTTTTCATCTATTAACTCGTCATCATCATTTAATACTTTATATCCAATGGCGATAACTCTTAATGCTTGATTAGTAAACATTTCATTTATTTCATTAAGTTGGTTTTTATGACTATTTAAAAGCGGATGAATCGAATCATTTAAATAGATGTTTTTGGAAATTTCTAAAACTTTTTCGAACGCACCTTTAGTAATTACTATCTTTTTTCCATTTATATAATTAACAGTTGTCATTAGTTTACGTTCGGAACTAAAAGGTATTTCGTGGATTTTTTGATAGGTCTCGATAATGTTACTGGGTTTAAGATTATAATGGTTAGCCCAATTCATAAAAGCCACATCGGTTGGATCCCCGATAAACTCACGCTCAAGGGTGACTTTAGCATTGTTACTAAGGACACTAAAAATGATCATTCGCTCGAGCGTTTCATTTAGGCTATCATTAAGGTCGTAAATTTTATTGTTGAGATAGACTTTGGTAATAGTCATTTTATTCTGCGTAAGCGTCCCTGTCTTGTCCGAACAGATAACATCAGTAATCCCTAATGTTTCTACTGCTGGTAGTTTCCTAATGATCGCATGATACTTAGCCATGCGTTGCATCCCTAAGGCAAGGACAATTGTAACGATGGCAGGTAATCCTTCCGGTATGGCGGCAACGGCAAGACTTACCACAGTAATAAACATTTCAAAAATGCCAATGTTTTTACTGATACCAATAAAAAAGATAATGGCACATATACCTAAAATGGTGATTAAAAGGAATTTTCCAAGACGTTCTAAGTTTTTCTGTAATGGTGTCTGTAGTTCTTCCGCATTCTGAATCATTTCTGCAATCTTACCAATTTCTGCTTGCATTCCGATTGCATAAACAACACCTTTACCACTACCATAAGTCACATAAGTACCTTTAAATGCGGTATTTTTACGTTCCGAGATAGGAGTGTTTTCATCACATAAACTATCCTCATCTTTATCAACAGCCACACTTTCACCTGTTAAAGGTGATTCGTCGATTTTAAGGTTATTTGTTTCAATTAAACGTAAATCCGCAGGTACATAATCCCCTGCTTCGATGATAACGATATCCCCCACCACTAAGTCACTGGCATCGATTATTACTAATCGACCATTACGAACTACTCGAGCATGTACACTTGCGAGTTTCTTAATGGCTTCTAAACTCTTTTCCGCTTTATATTCTTGGATAATACCTAAAATTGCATTCACGATAACAATTACGATAATGAGAATGCTCTCTTGTTTTTCACCTAAAAGAAAAGAAATGATTGCTGCACCTATTAAGGTGAGCACCATGAAATCACTGATTTGTTCAAGAAACATCTGCAAAATAGTGCGTTTCTTGCTTTGCGTAATCACATTTTTGCCAAACTCGCGTTGTCGTCTTATTACTTCTTTTTCCCCTAGTCCCAGTTGTAAATTAGTGTCTAACGCTTTTTCTATATCATTTATGGACATAGTTGAATAATTCATACTTCCTCCCTACGCTACTTTAATTATTCGATTACTAAAAATATATTAAAATGCGAAAAATAATATTATTAAATCGACATATTTTACGTCATTTTTTATGTTATAAAAACTACACCTTTATTCATTTACTAATAATTAAAAATATGTTAAAATAAAAGAACATTACTAGTGAAAGGGTGTGTTTGCTATTGTACCTAATATTAGAAAAATTAAAGGAAGTTATTTTATCTGTACTACCAATTACGATAATTGTCTTGATCCTCCATTTTACATTCACACCAATTGAGCCAAATGTTTTATATCGCTTCTTATTAGGTGCGTTATTAATTATTCTGGGTTTATCGATTTTCCTTTTTGGGGTTGATATCGGTGTTACACAGATAGGTAATCTGATGGGAAACACCCTCGCTAAATCTAATAAGTTGTGGATTGTAGCCATTGGTGGTCTTTTATTAGGATTCTTTATTTCCATTGCTGAACCTGTTTTACATATTTTAGCAGAACAAGTTGAGCAAGTAACAAATAATATTATAAGTAAAATGGGAATGGTAGTGGTTGTATCGATTGGTATTGCATTACTCGTCTCTTTAGGACTACTAAGAGTAATTTTCAGTTTTCCCATTCACATCTTTTTGTTAATTGCTTACATTATTATTTTGGTTCTAGGAATATTTGCGCCTAAAGAATTTCTAGCGATGGCTTTCGATGCTTCTGCATCAACCACAGGCGCAATGACCATACCTTTCTTGTTAGCTCTTAATATGGGTGTAGCGATTTTTAAACACAAAAAAGGTACAAGTGAAGAAGATAGCTTTGGTTTAGTAGGGGTAGTCAATGCTGGAGGTATTATGCCAGTATTACTCTTAGGCATCATTATGAACCCAGGTGATATTACGCATGCTCCCGATGGTAGTCATGAGGTTAGTAAAAATATTTTACTACCATTTATTCAAGAAATACCACATTTTGCCCGTGATGTTATTATTGCTTTAGCACCACTTGTGGTAATATTCTTTGTTTTTCAATTTCTCTCCTTTAAATTAGGCAAAAAACAAGTTGGACGTATAATAAGAGGTCTTATCTATACATTTATCGGTTTAGTATTATTTTTGACTGGTGTCAACGCTGGTTTTATGGACGTTGGTCGAATAGTTGGTGAAATTATAGCCAATAAGAGTAAAGTTCTAGTTGTTGTTATTGGTTTAATATTAGGTATGGTTACGATTCTTGCAGAACCCGCTGTCTATGTACTCACAAAACAAATTGAAGAAGTTACGAGTGGCTCCATTAAGCGAAGAATTGTCTTCCCAACCTTATCAATTGGTGTAGGACTTGCGGTTGCTTTATCAATGGTTAGAACCCTCGTACCTTCCATTAACC
>JAAZCR010000303.1 GCA_012513195.1 Bacilli bacterium
CATATCATTTTCCTCCTTATTATCTTTTTAATAATTATTCAGTAGCTTCTGCTGAGGAATCTTTCTCAGCAATTTGTTTAATTGCATACGCTAAGTTGCGTAATGGAGCTTGTAAAACAGATAATAGCATTGATAACATGCCATCGCGATTTGGCAATTTAGCGACTTCGGCAAGTTTATCAAATGAAACTACCTTTTTTTCAATAAAGCCACCTTTAACTTGTAACTTTTTGTGCTTTTTCATAAATTCAAAGACGATTCGTGCAGGAGCCACAGCATCATTAGGACTGAACGCAATTGCGCTTGGACCTACAAACAAATCGCTTAATTCTTCGTATCCTGCTTCTTTGGCAGCTCGAGCAGAAATATTATTCTTAATAACTTTTAGTTCGATACCTTCTGCATGTAATTGTTTACGTAATTCTGTTGATTCATGTACTGTTAATCCGCGTGGGTCGATAACAACACATGATACAGAATTCTTAAGTTTTTCTGCTACTTCTTGTACTTGTTGTTTCTTTTGTTCTAGAATTGCGACGTTCATCATTACACCTCCTGATGTTTAATTTTACCGTAGGAGTAAAAATCCCCATGTCCGTAGACATGGGGAAATAATAATCGCTATGTATGCATTATTATACCTCGGTAGGATTATTAAGCTTAGCGCCCCTACTGTCTACGGTAATTACTTTCTCTTTATTTAGTTATAATAAATTTTTACGAAATTGTAGCTGGATTAATCTTAATTCCAGGCCCCATCGTAGATGTTAAGGTAACATTCTTAATATATGTTCCCTTAACTGTAGCTGGTTTAATGCGCACGATCGTGTCATAAATTGTTTTAATGTTTTCGATAAGTTTTTGGCTATCAAATGATACTTTACCAGCGGTAATATGAAGATTACCTGCTTTATCAACACGATATTCGACTTTACCAGCTTTGATTTCGCTAACAGCTTTCGCAACATCCATTGTAACTGTTCCCGTTTTTGGGTTTGGCATTAAGCCTTTTGGACCTAAGATACGTCCTAATTTACCTAATTGTGGCATCATGTCAGGGGTTGCGACGATTACATCAAAATCTAACCAACCTTGTTGGATTTTATTGATATAATCAACGTCACCAACATAGTCTGCGCCAGCTTCTTGTGCTTCGCGAGCTTTTTCGCCTTGAGCGATTACTAATACTTTGCGTGTTTTACCTGTCCCGTGGGGTAAGACGATTGCTCCACGTAAATTCTGGTCAGCTTTACGAGGATCTAACCCTAAACGGAAAGCAAGTTCTACTGTTGCGTCGAATTTAACATAGTTTGTCTTTTTAACTAAGTCAACTGCTTCTTCAAGGGAATAAAGCTTCGTTCTATCAATAAGCTTTAAAGCGTTAGCGTGTTTCTTTCCTACTTTTGCCATCTTTACACCTCCTAAAATGTGGTTAAAACGGAATCTCCTCCCACAATTTAGGTTGCAATACAACCTAAAAGGTGATTAGTCTTCAACAACGATTCCCATATTTCTAGCTGTTCCTTCAATGATTCTCATTGCTGCTTCAATGTCATATGCGTTTAAATCAGGCATTTTCATTTCGGCGATTTCACGCACTTTTTCGCGTTTAATAGTAGCAACTTTTGTTGTCTTTGGATTGGATGAGCCACTTGTAATTCCGGCTGCTTTCTTTAATAATTCAGCAGCTGGTGGTGTCTTTGTAATGAATGTGAATGAACGATCTTCATATACCGTGATAACGACAGGAACGATATTCCCCATCATATCGCGTGTACGTTCATTAAATTCAGCAACAAATTGCGCACTATTTACACCTGCTTGACCTAACGCTGGTCCTACTGGTGGAGCTTGGGTCGCCTTTCCAGCTGGTAATTGTAGTTTGATGACTTTGGTAACTTGTTTAGCCACGAGACAACACCTCCTCTTTAGTCCGTGATGTGGTTAAAATGGATTGGTTATGATGCCTGCTCAGATTATTATGTGTCATAACCGCTGTAATTATTACCAAGTTTGTTAATAATAATTATCCTCCCACGCATATAAACAATAAAAAAGCATAGCTAAGGACGCTAGCTATACTATGTTATCATTTTATAAATTTACTGTCAATAGAATAACTATAAGATGATTTAAATTTTTTATTCTATTTTTTCGACTTGGCTATATTCTATTTCAGTTGGTGTTTGTCGACCGAAGAACTCAACTAGAACTTTTAGAATCAATTTGTCTTTATCGATTTCATCCACTGTACCGACTTGGCCAGCAAATGGTCCAGAATTAATACGTACTTGATCTCCTTTTTTAACGTTGATTTCTACTTCGGTTTTATGTAATCCTAATTTCTTTAAAATCGGATTAATTTCTTCTGGTTTTAAAGGGATAGGTTTAGCACCTTTGCCACTAGAACCAATAAATCCTGTAACGTTAGGAGTATTACGCACAACATACCAAGAATCATCGGTAACAATCATTTCAATGAACACATATCCAGGGAATATTTTCTTAACTTTTTCTTTTCTTTTACCCTTTTTAATTTCTACTTCTACTTCTTCGGGAATGACAACGCGAAAAATCTTATCTTGCATTCCCATGGACTTAATTCTTTGTTCCAGATCTTTTTTGACTGTATTTTCTAAACCTGAGTATGTTTGGACAACATACCAATTCTTTTCTGACATTACTTAAACCTCCAAAAAACTGGCACTAAAAAATCTTCTCTACCAGCATAGGAATGTATGTTAATAATAAATCTAGCGCAAAGAAGAAAATACTAAAGAAGATAATGAATGTGAATACTTTCTTACTATAATCAATCATTTCGGAACCAGTAGGCCAATGAACTTTTTTCATTTCTTTGATTGATTGGGAAATAATTCTATTAAAGGCTGTAAGG
>JAAZCR010000304.1 GCA_012513195.1 Bacilli bacterium
ATAGTATTCTGGGGTTACTTCTAGGTGTTTTCTATCGTGAATTTACCAAATTTAATGATTTTTCAGGCAGAAAAGTTTTAGGTGGCCTTCATACTCATGTACTAGTTCTAGGTGTAATTTTCTTATTAATTTTGCTTTTACTAGATAATTCCTTCGGAATAACTAAACACAAAAACTTTAATAAGTTCTTTATCATTTACAATGTTGGACTAATCTTGTTAGTTATTTCCATGACAATCCGTGGTTGTATTGAAGTGTTAAATCCCGATATCTCCAAAGGTCTTGATGCATCAATATCAGGAATTGCGGGTATAAGCCATATTATTCTCGCTGTCGCATTCGTTTTATTCTTCTTAATTCTACTTAATAGAATCAATCACATTAAGCCTGAAGAAAAATAAAATATAAACAAAAAAATCCCCCTTATATTGTTTATCCAATAAAGGGGGATTTGCTTATATTAATAACTAAACTAAGGTATTTTCATAATTATAGATAAGATATCACATCATTAATAAAAAGATTGATATCCCTTTTTTTATTCTCTCGTTTCCGCCAATTCTCACTAATTGGAAACACAATGCCATCGGGTTTAATACTTGGCATTTCCCAATCTCCTTTAGGCGTCCGATTATTATCAAGCCATATTTTCACATATTCTAAATCATTCTTACCTGCATAGGGAGCGATTAATTTTATCGCAATTAAGTAACTAATTGTATACTTAGAATCAAAAATCTTTGGTAGTTCATATAAGTTTTTATCATAAATATAATATATGCCCTTTTCCATGATGAAATTAAAGTAAGCTTGTTTAGCGATTGGAGATAGAATATCGGTTAATAAAGTTACCATATAAAAAGATGATGGTGAGATTTCTCTCTGTCCTTGCTTGCCAAACATTAAACGATATTGTTTCTTATATTCCAAATAATCAAGTTTATTATCGATAATAGAGTTTTCAGTAACAGTTTTCCATTTTAATTTTGTTGAAATAACTTTTTCATCTTCCACTTTAAATAGAGTTAACCAACTTGAAAACATTAACTCTTCAAAGGCATCCCAATTAATGACTTTTTCTCTACGATCTGTAGTTATTAATTCTTTATATAAACATTTCTTAACATAATCTAGACACTTGCTTACAATAGGGTGATTATTATCTAGGTTTAAAAACCAAAAGCGTCGTAATGCTTTTTCTGTAGTAAGATAATTATCACTACTCATACTATGAAATCTACCAAATCCCCCATCAGGATGTTGAAGTCTACCTAGTTCTTCTAAATTCATGAGCCGCTCCATGTTTTATATATTTTAAAATCAATTAATAAACTCAAAATATAATGTTTTTATATATTTGATTCATAATAATTCATATGATGAGTTTATTAGGTTAACTAATAAGAACATACTTTATTGTTGATTGTTACAAGTTAGTTTGATTATAACATAGGAAATGAAAATATTTATAGATATTTTTAACTTATTTATAGAAAAAAGGTTTGATACCATGTATCAAACCTTAATACTCATAATGTATCAAATGGGATATTTTTGAAAATCTAAATTTTTATAACTTATAAATTTATCTATGGCAATAACTGAATTGCTAAAATAACAGGGTTATGATCACTATATTGAAAATCATGGTCAATGGTTTCAACAAAATTAATCTTAATATTATCAGAAACAATGAACCCATCAATGATGTAATATTGGGTATTAGGACTATTCTTATCATATGGCTCATTTAATAAACGACAGGTAGGTTTAGTGATATCAACCGCAAAGGAATATCCACTTGGTAAAAAATCATCTTCAATGGGATAAGCGGTATAATATCCTGGTTTAGCGGGATAAATATCTATAGCGGAAGGGAAAGTTTGATTAAAGTCCCCACCAACAATAACATAATTGCCTTTTTCTGCTTGTTCGATTAAGAATTCTTTCAACATTTGCATTTCTTGCGCCCGTAAAGAACCATCGCCATCATAGGCTGACATATGTAAGTTCACAACAATTAACTCTTTATTACTATTATTAATTGGTAGTACATTAACCATCATCGCCCGTTTTAAATTAACCGTTCTGACAGGCCATGCAAACGCACCAGGGAATTGATAACGATGGCTAGTATTAACTTGATATTTAGTTAAGGTAAGAATACCACTTTCCACTTTACCTAGGTAGTTGGTAAAAGAAACTGGGAAAGGTACAAAATTAGCTTTATAGTTATAGGCAAAGGTCGAATTATAATTATTACCTAATAATGTTTCAATTTCATGTACTTCATTGATATAATAACTTCTTCTTGAGTTTAAATCTACTTCTTGAAGCATGTAAATGTCAGCGGCATTCTCTGTTAATAAGCTCTTAATACCATTTAAATAGGATTCCACTACTTCCTTGCTATCAGGTCGACTTTTAGTTCCCCCATCTAACACAAAGTCTTCATCTTTCCCAAGTCCAGCATAACCGATATTGAAAGTTAATATGGTTATGTCTTGCCCTAGTTCAACCTTTGATTCAATTTTGTTTTTAATTTGTAACTGTTCTACTTCTTTAGGTCTGTACTCCACAATCGTAAAATACCCTAAAACTAAAGTAACAACTAAAACTAAAGATATCACTAATCCTAGTAAAACTTTGCCCAAACTGATATAAAATCTCTTCATTCTAACACCTCGTTTACTCATTTCATTTTATAACCACATCATAATTTAGAATATAATCCCTTTTACATAATCTTTATATGGTTACCGATATTTTAGCATTTTTTTCATAAATAATCTATTACTTATTTATTGTCAGTTAATAAAAAACCTACTGAGTATTTTCTTAACTACTCTATAGGTTTTTTATATGGATATTATATTTTATTCTTCATTAAAATCCAATTCAATATTACCAGAAGAAATTCTTATTTTTATTGCTTTACTACCAGTAGGAGTATATAAACCACCCTCGATTCTTTTACCCTGATAATAGATATTACCTGATGAAACACTTGCATCTATTCTATAATCACTAACATTACCTTTAAGGATAACTTTTACATTACCACTCGATAATTGCAGATCAATATTATCACTTTCACTATCAATGATATGTACATTACCACTAGAAGTGCGTACATCTATCGAGGATAGCTTACTTGTATTAACAATGATGTTTCCAGAAGATGACTTAATATCAACTTTTGTCCTAATATTTGCTTCTTGTAAAAGGATTTTGCCACTTGATGCTTTAATTGTTAAATTATTTGTTGAAAAATCAGTTAACTCAATATTTCCTGATGAATTCTTAATGTTAGTATCATTTTCTACTACCACTTCTTTTAGTATCACATTACCACTAGAAACTTCAATATTTAAATCAGTAAAGTGAAAATTGCTTATAATTATGTTACCAGATGAAGTTTCAATATTAACTTTACCATTAAAAGACTCTGGTAGGTAGACATTCAATTTTTGATATTCACTTGGGGTAAAAGAAATATTGAAAAAGCGATATCTAAGTTTTATTTGATTTGTGATGGTTAGGACATTGTTTTCTAGATTAACAATTTTCTTATTATAATCTGATTCATAAAAATCAACTTTATATCCAGTACCATCGTAAATGTGAAAAACAATATTACCGCTATTTATATTAATTTTTATTTCTTTAACTTCTTCATCTCCGTTTTTTTCTACATACTCATAATCTTCATCATTTGTAAAAGCATCGACAATAACATTGAAATTCCAATCGCTTAAAGCTAAACCAGTAATCGTTAGAACTATACCTAATGAGAATACCGCTATTAATATTTTTCTAAGCACGGTTCTCATCTCCTTTCTTTGCTTTCTTTTTAATCGTTTTAATAAAGAGTTGATTGGTTTTATTTAGTAATATTTTCATGGCTTTATATAGTTCCATTGTTAGTCCAATTAAGAAAGCACTACTTATAAAACCTAATCCTAATTGAATAAAAATCGTCGCAATATCTCCACCTGTACTAAGTGTTCTAATACTATTTAAAAACACTGCGATTACAATCGATATACCAGTTAAACCAAACACAATGATTATCATAAAGGAAACAATAAATAAACATAAAAATAATACCGCAAAAGCTACTCCTAATGGTAGAAGAATTGGTGATGAACATATACCTAAAATAATAATAAAACTTTTTAATGAGTTAGATATTTTCTTATCATCACGTTTTGATACGAGATTAACTTTAATTTCATTGGTAATATCGTTAATATCACCTAAACTCGCAACCGCTTCTTCTTCTGTTAAACCACTTTCCATTTTATCGGCAATGATTTCTTCATAATATGCTAGGATTCCATTAATCTCAGATTTATCAAATCCTTTTAAATTATGACTTATCGCTTTTAAGAATTCTCTCTTATCCATGTTTCACTCTCTCCATTATAAAGTCGTAAATTCTTTTCATGTCTTTCCATTCATCTAAAAATTCATATATATGTTCTCTACCCTTATCAGTTATGCTATAATATTTTCTTAATCTACCATTATGCTCTTTAGTATAAGAAGTTAAATATTTATTTTCCTCTAATCGGCGTAATATCGGATATAAAGTTGATTCTGACATTTCAACTATTTCTTTTGTATTTTGAATCAACTTATAACCATAACTATCTTCTTCTACTAAGGAAGCTAAGACGCAAATATCTAGCAATCCTTTTTTTAATTGTATTTTCATCTTTTACCTCCTTTTACATTATATTATACATTACATAGTATTATGCGTCAGCTAGTATGAATGAATATTATAAAAATACATAAAAAACAAAAATAAAAAGAGTTGATAGCTATGTATCAACTCGAGGAATATGCGTTAATTTAGTTAATCTTGATTATATACTTTTCTTAACAATCGGAAATTTATTTTCTTAGAATATTTGCCCTTGTAAATACCAATAATCATCTTTCTTATAGATTATGCCAAAAACTTAGTATTATCTCTTTATCTTCTTTAAATGATTCATCATCGTTTTCATATTTTTTAAGCATATTATTCTTAGTTTCTTCGTTAAATAGTGCAAAGTTTATCATTAGTAAATTATCTCTTAAAATATTTGATTCTTATTTATGATCATATTTAATATCATAAATGGTTGCTAACTACCTTATAAAGTAATTTTTACTATTATATCTCTTAAGTAATATTTTAAATTAAACATACCACATTATTTATTTACTACATTAAAATGCACACCATAATAAAGATACTGTTCTCATCTTTTGATTCCATATACTTAAGTCCATCACTGGTAAAAATCATGTTACCGTAATCGCATTAATTTCACCAGTAAATGTAAATTCATGGGAACAGAAATAAATATTTTCCTCTTGAGTAATATCTTAAATATCGTCACTTCTAATATCTACACTATAATAAATCTTTTGTTTCGTATTTGTTTTATTGTCATAGTCAACCCATAAAGTACCATCATAATATTGAAGTTTTTCTTCTAATAACTCACCATTTTTGTACACTTCAATACTTTCTACATAAACTGGGCTCCGTAGATATGCATCCATTAACTATGAGTGGTAAAGCACAAATAAGAGTTACGAATAAAAGTCTCTTTCTAATCACTAAATCCTGCCAATAAAACATTAGTATCATTTATACTAAACTTTATATAGGATTTAGAAATATTCTAAAAAAACCTATCAACAGCAGTTTGTAAGTAATGAAGTAACAAAGCAAGTTTTTTTCATATTAATGAAATAATTTTAGTATTTCTTAGAGTGACTGTAAATGTAGTACTGAATCAATCCAATACATGTTTATTACTTTATCTGTTAAGCAAAATGATGCTTGTATTATAATGTATAATTAGTAAATATTAGTATGCTTAGGATTTACTTTAAAATCTGATTATAGAAGTTAATATAATCATTGATAGCTTCTTCAAAATATGGATTTATGTAAATTTCAAAATGTCCACAATTATATTGCTTACATGTTGCGTAGTTCGTTATACCTGCAAGTTGTATGGTTTTTTCACTAGGAGCTAATTCATCTTTTGTACAAACAGCAACATAAATTGGATTTTTTACTTTTTTGAAATACTTACCAGGAGAATACTTAACAAATTCCAGTAATGTTCTGGCTGGTACTTCATTAATAAATCTCGCATCACCAATGAAACGCTTAAAGGTTTCTTCATCAGTTTCCATCAAAGCATTTTCTCCTTTATATGTAGATAGTTTTAACATTACGGGATGATATCCCGTAATGCAAGATAGTACATCCGCAATAACAAACGGTGCTTTTTTCAAGACATAATGAATAGACACTGCTTTTATTGTTGCCTTGGTATCCGTGTATGGACACTGTGCTACTGCACCTTTAATATCATCTCTATGTGCAGATAACCATATCACATGCCCACCACTAAAAGAAGTACCAAAAAGTAATATCTTCTCCCCATCAACGCGATTATCCCTTTTTATAAATTCTATGGCATTATTCCAATCTTCAAGTTGCATTCGCACATTTATTAGTTGCCTTTTATTGCCATCACTTGCACCAAAATTACGATAATCAAATAAAAAGCATGCATACCCTGCTTTTACAAACCTTTCAGCGTACTCATATAATCTTAACTCACGCGTCCCGCCTAATCCATGGGCCATTACAATGATAGGATATTTATATTCCCTTTTTGGTAAATATAACCATGCACTACATCTTGTTCCTTCAGAGTAAAAGTCAACATCTTCACGTATAAATGAAGTTCCACCAAAATTATTTACTGAACTTAAATTAACCATCATATCACCGTTCAATATGTAAAATCTACTAATCATGACAGTTTTTTAAACGACTAAATATGTTTGAACTACTTAACTGATTTTCATAAATTGTATTATAATTTTTTATTTTATATATTAATTTTATCATTTTATAGCTTGTTTTGCTCAACTAAATTAGAAAATTATGATTAAAAAACTTCTCTAATCTCGTATTCTTCAAGTATCGATAAATAAGTTTTTATTCTCTCCCCAATAAACAAAAAGGTTTGAACATACTGTATCAAACCGGTCATTCTAGAATGGTGGAGATGGTGGGATTCACCCCTTTCACTAAGGTAGTATCTGATTGTGCAAAAACTTAACTAAATGATCTTCTGTAATGCTTATTTATTATTTATTATGGTTGCATCAATAATTATGTGTAAATGATTTTATAGGAAATCATCCTGTTGTTTAGTACTAGGTAATTAGTAGTTAGTATAGAATTATCATTTGATATAATGATGTATTAATAACCATAATCTTGATCAATAA
>JAAZCR010000305.1 GCA_012513195.1 Bacilli bacterium
GTACGGGAATTAAGAGTAAATGGTGAAGTTCCTTTCCAAGAAGCATATGATATCACCATTAATTATGATACTGAGTTTCAAATGTACACCATTGGTGGCAATGAACCATATTTATTTTATCTTAAAAAAGGTGTCAACTCCATTACCTTAGAGGTTGCATTAGGAAAAATGGGACCACTTATTCAAGAAGTGCGCGTAAGTGTCATGATTCTTAATGACTTATATCGCAAGATTACGAAAATTACAGGTGTGACACCAAAAGATTATATTGATTATCAATTAGAAGAAAAATTACCACAAATGATTCCTACCTTTATTCAAGAACGTGATCGTTTAGCAAGAATCGTTCGGGATATCAAGACAATAGCTGGTGATACCAGTGATAAAACTGCACTTCTTGATCAAATGGTAGCGCAATTAAATGATTTAATTAAAAAACCTGAAAAAATAATTAATCAATTATATCGTTTCCAATCTAATATTTCAGCTATGAGTACTTGGATTCTCCAAGTAAGCGAACAACCATTAGAAATCGATTACTTTATCATCGCTGGTCCAAATAGCAAACTTCCTAAAGTTCGTCCTAATATATTTGAAACCATTTATTATAATATTTTCCGTTTAATTTCTACCTTCTTCGTTGATTACAATAATTTCGTAAGCGATGGAACTAATAATCCAAGAAACGGAAATAGTGTGGAAGTATGGATTCAAAGTGGGCGTGACCAAGCGCAAATATTAAGAAATCTTATTGATAACTCATTTACTCCGAAGACAGGAATATCAGTTAATCTCAAGTTAGTGCCTGGTGGTGTAATTTTACCAGCAACATTTGCGGGTAATGGACCCGATGTTGTATTAGGTATTGGTGGAGATACTGTAGTAAACTTCGCAATGCGTGATGCATTACAAGATTTAACAGAGTTTTCTGATTTTAACGTTGTTAAGCAACAATTTGTTGAAGAAGCATTCATGCAAAGCTCATATCAAGGTGGAGTTTATGGGTTACCAGAAACCCAAAGTTTCTTCATGTTATTCTATCGCGAAGATATTCTCAATGAATTAGGATTAAAAGTTCCTGAAACATGGGAAGAAGTATATGATATGATTCCTATTCTTGAGATGAATAATTATGAATTCTATATACCAAGTAACTTACAAATGTATGCGACTATTCTCTATCAACTTGGTGGCACGATGTATTTAGGCGAAGGTAATGACTTAGGTATTGAAAGTGGTCTAACATCTGAGGAAGCAATGCGTGCTTTTGAAATCTGGACCGATTTCTATACAAGTTACAAACTCGCCATCGAAGCTAACTTTGCGAACCGTTTCCGTACTGGTGAAATGCCAATCGGAATTGCTGATTATACAACCTATAATACCTTCCAAGTATTCGCACCAGAAATTAGTGGTTTATGGGGCTTCGCACCATTACCAGGCTTTAGACAAGAAGATGGCTCGATAAATAATGCTTCGATTTCTGGCGTAAGTAGTACCATAATGTTAAAGTCAGCTAAGAATAAAGAAGCTAGCTGGGAATTTATGAAATGGTGGGTAAGTGCCGATACACAAGTTAATTACGGGCGTTCACTTGAGGCAATTATGGGTGCTGCAGCTCGTTATAATACTGCTAATCTTGAAGCAGTTGGGCGTTTACCATGGGCTTCTAAAGATTATGAAATGTTAATGAAACAATTCCAAAGTGTTAAGGTTATTCCTGAAGTTCCAGGTGGTTATATCACAGGAAGACATGTCGACTATGCCTTAAAAGCAGTAGTTAACAGTGGTACGAATCCACGTGAATCATTATATGAGAATGTTAAATATATTAATGACGAGTTGACGAAGAAACGTCAAGAATTCAATCTTACCTATAGGGAAGAGGGTAATAAATAATGGAACAAGTAGCAAACAATAAACCTTTAACAAAAC
>JAAZCR010000306.1 GCA_012513195.1 Bacilli bacterium
CAAATACGTTCATCAACAACAATCTTCACATTGACATATTTTTGTTCAACGATATTGTGATTGCGGTCAATGATGCGTTCCTTATTCTTAATCCCAAATGCGACGAAAATTGAAGTAGTACCGAATTCATAAATATGATGATAAACAGGTTGAACTCCTAGTGAACCCAAATCGGTCACAAACACACTGGTATGGAAAGGACTTACCCGGTTTAAAACCTTGGGCATTTTACCACGATGATCTAGCCAGTTTAAGAATCCTACGAGAAAACGCACAAGGAATCCAGGACACATCATAATTAGTTTAGCAGTTTTATCCGCGTCATTAGTTGCGTTTGTTTGTTTGTTTTCATTAATCGCTTTATTCATCTTTTCCATTACATCAAAAATTGTATCAGTAGGTTCAAATTCCATCTTAATCGTTGTTTCAGGACTATCTTCTGACATATCCCGTTTTACTGCTAAACTGACGAATATACCATTACGGGCGTAAATCTTACGCCCTGACACAAAGCGGTTTAGCCGTGGTTTTAGCGCCATAGTTCTTACCATCGCAGCGATAACGATATGTAAGAAACTGACGTTAATGTTTTGTGCCCGTTTATCTTGAATATATTTTTCTGTTTTTTCGAGAATAATTTTATCATCAAAGAATACTTGTGAATCCACCCGTGTTTTCATTATATAAGGGATAATCTTATAAAATGGATCGACTTTTCTAAGTAATTTACCATCATAACGGTCGCCAAATCGTCTTCTTTTCTTATTCATCTTCTACACTCCCGCTTAAGTCTTTCTCACATTATACCACAACAAGCATTTGAATAAAACTAATTTTATTATCAAAATAATACTAGAAAACGAAAAGGATGTAAAACCTTATTTTACATCCTTGTTTGTTTGTTCAGTGTTTTGCTTAATAGGTTTCATTGTCGGGAATAATAATACATCACGAATGCTGGAAGAATTCGTTAGTAACATTACTAAGCGGTCAATCCCGATACCGATACCACCAGTAGGTGGCATGCCATATTCAAGCGCTTCAACGAAATCTTCATCCATTTCGTTTGCTTCCTCATTTCCTAATTCTCGCTCTTTCAATTGTGCTTCAAAGCGTTCTCTTTGATCGATAGGGTCATTTAATTCACTAAACGCGTTGGCATATTCCCGTGCACCTATGAATAATTCAAAGCGTAAAGTGAAACGAGGATCTTTAGGATCTTTCTTGGCTAGTGGAGAGATTTCGACTGGATGACCATAGACAAAGGTTGGTTGCATTAATTTATCTTCAACATATTCTTCGAAAAAGGCATTAATGATGTGACCAACACCAGTATAATGGTCAGGAACTTCAATATTGTGTTTCTTCGCTAATTGTTTAGCTTCTTCTAAAGTCATTGGTTGAAAGAAATCGATACCAGTATGTTCTTTTATTAAATCAACCATATGACGACGTGGCCAACCCTTAGTTAAATTTATGGATAAGCCTTCATATACGATTTCTGTTGTACCTAAAACAGTTTGGGCAAGATGCGCAATGATATCTTCACATAAATCCATCATGCCTTCCATATCTGAGTAGGCTAGATAAAGTTCAATGGTAGTAAATTCAGGATTATGCTTATAATCCATACCTTCATTACGGAAGAGACGACCAATTTCATATACTCCTTCAAAACCGCCAACGATGAGTCGTTTTAACCATAACTCAGGGGCAATGCGGAGATACATATCGATATCTAAGGTATTATGATGAGTAATAAATGGACGTGCTGCTGCACCCCCTAAAATAGTATTGAGGATGGGAGTTTCAACTTCAATGTATCCTAAACTATCCAAATATTTACGAAGTTCAAAAATAATTTTTGAACGTGTCATAAAAACCTTGCGCACATCTTCATTTACGATTAAATCAACATAACGACGACGATACCGTTCCTCTTTATCTTGCAGACCATGGAATTTATCTGGTAAAGGTCGTAAGGATTTAGTTAAATGATGATATTTATTAACTTTAATTGTTAATTCACCAGTACGAGTGCGGAATACTTCTCCTTCAACACCGATAATATCACCAATATCGGCTTTGACAAATAATTCATAATCATCATTTAAGCGATCTTGGCGGCAGTAGATTTGAATCCGACCATATTGGTCTTGAATATGCGCAAATCCCGCTTTACCTTGAACCCGCTTAGTCATAATTCTTCCAGCAGTTATTACTACTGGTTTTTGTTCCTCTAATTGTTCCGCTGTAAGTTCGCCAAATTGTTCTTTTGTTTGTTTACTATTATGTGTTCTATCAAAGCGTTGTCCGAAAGGATCAATACCCCGTTCACGCAAGTAATTTAATTTTTCACGTCTTACCAACATTTGTTCATTTAATGATAATTCTGTTTCTCTTGTTTGCTCGCTCAATTGTGTCACTCCTTATTCTTCAACTTTTTATATTATACAAATATATTATGAAGTTTTCAACTATACTTTATTTATTTTTACGGAATAATCGCCTTTTAGGTTTTTCCTCTTCTTCAGGTTCTTTTTTTAGTACTTTTGTCTTTAAATAGTAATCATGTAATGTTTGTTTTTTGGAAAGATAAAAAATAATTTCTACAATAATCCCTATTATGGTGAGATAAAAAAGTTGTTTAAGGAAAACTTCTCTGAAAAGTATTCTCCCATATGTGATACGACCTAATGTCGGTTCAATATATAAATCATTAAGTGATTTACCTAATGACCCTTTTAATTTTAAACAAATTAACGGATAAATAATAAAATAAAAAAATACTTCAATAATAACTAAAACTATGTAAAAGTATGGGATTTCCATCACGTTTTTATCTAAATAATATAGACCAAAAGCGATAACCCCCATTGTAATAATCACAAACAAGTAATCGTAAAACAACGACATTAAGCGATCAAAAAAATAATTCTTCTTCATTTTACACCGCCCCATCTATAATTGGCTTATCCTCCAAAATCTCTAAATATTTTTCTAGCAAGTTCTTAATCTCTTCAGCCTTTGTTAAATTATTAACTTCCCGTTTAATAGTTGTCGCATTATAAAGCCCTTTAATATACCAAGGAATGTGGCTCCGCATTTCTAATACTGCCACTCTTTCTCCCTTTAATTCAATTAATGAATGCATATGATTTATAGCCTGCATGATGCGTTCTCTAGGAGTTGGATCAGGTAATAAATCACCTGTGTCTAGATAATGTACCGTTTGTTTAATCAACCAAGGATTCCCTAAAACCGCTCGCCCAATCATCACAGCATCAACCTTGGTTTCTTCTAGCATTCGTTTAGCATCTTGTGGTGTTTTCACATCACCATTTCCAATTACAGGAATTGTGGTTACTGCTTCTTTAACTTGTCTAATGATATTCCAATCTGCTACTCCTGTGTACATTTGTGCTCTGGTTCTTCCATGAATCGCAATTGCCTGCGCTCCGGCTTTTTCACATTTTTGCGCAATTTCCACTGCATAAATAGTTTTACTGTCCCACCCCGCTCGCATCTTAACCGTCACAGGCTTGCTTACCGTATCAACTACGCGACTTACAATTTCATAAATCTTATCAGGGTACAATAGTAATTTTGCGCCTGCATCATTTTTTACAACTTTAGGCACAGGGCAACCAAGATTTATATCAATGATCTTCGCATTACAATACTTATCGATAATTTTAGCAGCTTCCACTATGCTTGTGACATCTCCACCGAAAACTTGCATGGAGACTGGTTGTTCATCATCATCAACTCTTAACATCTCCAGCGTTTTTTCATTTTCAAAGATTAGTGCTTTGTCGCTGACCATTTCTGCATAGATTAATCCCGCTCCCATTGCTTTACAAATTTTACGAAAACTCACATTACCGATTCCAGCCATCGGGGCGATTACCACTTGGTTGGCTATTTCAATGTCAGCTATTCTCCATTTCATGTTATCACCTAAACTTATTTTACAATTTTTTATTATATTAAGCAAATTGTTTTTCCTTTCGACACTAATTATAATTGGATTTGCCACAAAACTTTGTTCTCAAAAGTCTTAATGATGATTTTACCATCTTCATATAATGCATAAGTTGGTTCATAATTATCTTTAGGTAGAGAAATTGAACCAGGATTAAGTTTAATATAACTACTATTTTCTAATACAGGAATATGAGTATGGCCATAAACATAAATACTATTTTCCGTTAATGGTAACTGTTCAGGATTATATAGATGACCATGCGTAAGGAAAAAAGTATAATTATCAATTAACAGATAAGAATAAGCGCTAGAGACAGGAAATTCTAAGATCATTTGATCAACTTCACTATCACAATTTCCTCTTACACAAATAATCTTATCTTTATATTGATTTAAAAGGTTCGCCACTTCTTTAGGTTCATAGTCTTTCGGCACGGGATTACGAGGACCATGATACAAAATATCCCCTAAAAGAATTAATCTATCACATTTTTCCTTATTAAACTTATCAATTAATAATTTTGTGTAGTATAATGAACCATGGATATCGGATGCAATTAGAAGTTTCATAAATCCACCTTTTTCTTAAATTTCTTCATGATATAATTAAATCATTCTAATTATACACTATAATTCGACATACTTGAAAGGATGAACGAAATGAAAATAATACTCGCTAGTAATTCACCAAGGCGTAAAGAACTATTTAAATATATTATCGATGAATTTGAAGTTCATGTCAGTGAAGTTGATGAAAGTTATGATCCTAACTTAAAACCAGCGGAAATCGTTACTTATCTTTCTAAGCAAAAAGCGCTGGCGGTAAGTAAACGATTCCCTAACGATTTAATCGTTGGTAGTGATACAATCGTTTATATTGATGATGAAGTGTTAGAAAAACCGCGAACTAAAGAAGAGGCTTATCAAATGTTAAAGAAACTAGCTGGACGTACTCATAAAGTTTATACGGGAGTTACTATTATCTATAATAACCAAATTGATAGTTTTCATAGCGAAACGCTTGTAACCTTTCATGATATGAGCGATGAAGAAATTTATGACTATATTGAAACTAAAGAACCAATGGATAAAGCTGGCGCTTATGGTATTCAAGGTTATGGAGCTAAATTTATCAAAAGCATAACTGGAGATTATTTCACAGTAGTAGGTCTACCAGTTAGTTTATTATATCAACATTTAAAAAAGTACCTTTAATCGGTACTTTTTTCCATATCATTGATAATTTCCTGTAATTCATTTTCTGTATAATAATATCTTTCTTTACAGAAATGGCAAACTACTTCAGCGCCATGATCTTCTTCAATGATTTTCTGTACTTCATCTTTACCTAAACTAGCTAACCCTTCCGCAAAGCGTTCCTTACTACAGTTACATACAAACTTGATATCAAGTTTAGATATGATTTGATAGTCATTGTCTTGACAAATGGCTTTTACAACATCTTCGGGTTTATACCCTTCATATAACATTTGGGAAACAGGTTTAATTGATTTTAAGATGTTTTCTAAAGTTGTAATTGTTTCATCCGTTGCTCCAGGCATTACTTGAATAATGAAACCTCCAGCAGATAATACCGAATTATCTGTGTCAACATATACACCGCAGCCCACACTTGATGGTGTTTGTTCGCTTTTCGCAAAATAATAAGTAAAGTCTTCTCCTAATTCACCACTTATAAGATTAACTGAGGAGATGAAAAAGTCCTTTAAACCTAAATCTTTAATAACAGTGATTTCCCCGTTAGTACCAACAGCTGCCTGGACATTGAGTTTACCATCGGGATATTGAAAGTGGACATCAGGATTAGCCACATAACCTTTAACTTCTCCAGTCGCATTAGCATCAACTAAGATTTCTCCAATGGGTCCATCGCCAGTAACCTTAACGGTCAAACTTTCACGTCCTTTTAACATCGCGCCCATCATGGCGGCAACTGCCATTGTTCTTCCTAAAGCAGCGGTTGCGGCTGGTAAAGTCTGATGGCGTCTTTGGGCTTCCCTTACAGTTTCGGTTATGTTAACCGCATATATTCTAATTGTTCCATTAAAAGCAAGTGCACGTACTAAATAATCGCTCATATAAACACCTTTCTTTTCAAATTTGATTTCCTGTAAAAAATCCCTTAAAACGATGTTTAAGGGATTTTAATCTATTAATTAGTTTGTGTATCGTCAGTTTCTTTATTATTATTTTCTTTATTATTGTTCTTAGCTTCTTCAGCTTCGCGTGCTTTCTTTTCTTCCCACCAGTTAACTTTACCAGTAGCTACTAACTCTTCGATATCTTCTTTAGTTAGTGTTTCCATTTCGATTAACTGATGAGCAATTAAATCTAACAAGTTGCGGTTTTCGGTTATCACAGTCTTAGCCCGTTCATAACATTCTTCAATAATACGACGAATTTCAATATCGATTTCATGGGCTACTTGACTTGAGAAGTTCTTATCTTTCATGTAATCTCTTCCTAAGAAGACATCACCAGTTCTTTGTTCATATTGAACTGGACCTAAATTGCTCATACCGTATTCTGTAACCATCGCACGCGCTAGCTTTGTCGCTCTTTCAAAATCGTTATGCGCACCAGTAGTTATTTCATTGAAAACTACTTCTTCGGCTACCCGACCAGCAAGTAGACCTGTAATTTCATCAAGCAAGTCTTGTTTTGTTTGAACAAAACGTTCTTCTTCAGGAAGCATTAAGTTATAACCGCCTGCTTGTCCACGCGGAATAATCGTTACTTTATGCACTGTAGCAGCATTTTTGAGTTTTACCCCAATAACAGCATGGCCAGCTTCATGATAAGCGATGATATTTTTATCGCGTTCAGAGTATTTACGACTCTTCTTCGCAGGTCCCATTAATACTCGGTCCATTGCTTCATCTATATCAGGCATTTCAATTACTTTACGATTATTACGAGCGGCTAATAATGCTGCTTCATTTAAGAGATTTTCAAGATCAGCACCACTAAAGCCTGGTGTTCGTTTTGCGACATCCGCTAAACGAACATTAGGAGCGAATTTCTTATTACGAGCATGAACTTTAAGAATCTCTTCCCGTCCTTTAACATCTGGTAAGTTAACCATGATTTGACGGTCGAAACGACCAGGACGTAATAATGCTGGGTCGAGAACATCTGGACGGTTAGTCGCAGCCATGACGATGACACCAGTATTAGAACCAAAGCCATCCATTTCCGCTAATAATTGGTTGAGGGTTTGTTCGCGTTCGTCATGACCTCCACCTAAACCAGCACCTCTTTGACGACCTACTGCGTCAATTTCATCAATAAAGATGATACATGGTGCATTTTGTTTAGCAGTCTTGAACATATCACGTACACGACTTGCTCCAACCCCAACGAACATTTCTACGAAGTCGGAACCAGAAATGGAATAGAAAGGAACGTTTGCTTCACCTGCACAAGCACGAGCTAAAAGTGTTTTCCCTGTCCCTGGAGGACCATATAATAATACCCCTTTAGGAATTCGAGCCCCAACTTCATTGTACTTACGAGGGTTCTTGAGAAAGTCGACGATTTCAATTAATTCTTCTTTTTCTTCCTCTTGACCAGCTACATCGTCAAAAGTAACATCCTTAGTTCTGTTAAGTCTTGCACGTGAACGAGCAAAGTCGAATGCTTTATTGTTATTACCTGCACTACGTAAAAAGATGACGATGAAGACAACAATCAGAACAATCGGTAAAATGAACGATAGTAAAGCTAACAATCCGCCATATGACCTTACGGCTTCACTTTCCATTTCAATATTTTTTGTAACTGCTAGTTTCTGGATTTCTTCTACCAAAAAGTCACCGTAAATTTTTGCTTCATAGACAACGTTTTTGTCTTTAGTATAAATTTTAATATGATGAATATTATAGTTATAATCACCTGTTTGTGGTGAGAAAATAATCTTCGTAACAATCTTCGCTTTGTCTTCTGTTTGGTCAGTGTTTTCAATTAAAGTTATAACTTCATTATAATTAATTTCTTCCACTGTGCCATGACCGCGCATGATGTATACGATAATTAGAAAAATAATTGCGATTGCTAGAAAATATACTAGATAGCCGCTCCAGCCATTGTTAGGTTTCTTTTTTATCGCATTAGCCATCTTAGACCTCCTTATTTGCTATATACTTCTTCTTTCAATACTCCAATATATGGTAGATTGCGGTAATACTCATTATAATCTAATCCGTATCCAACAACGAATTCTTTCGGAATCACAAAGCCCACATAATCTGGTTTAAAGTCAATTAAACGACCTTCTGGTTTATCTAATAAGGTCACAACTTTGATGCTCTTCGCACCTTTAACTGATAACATTTCCATGACTTTTTTCAAAGTTTGTCCTGTATCAATAATATCTTCAGCGATTAAAACATCATATCCTTGAATTGACATATCGAGGTCTTTGTTAACTCTTACATTGCCAGATGAGGCAGTGGTGCCGTGATAACTGGAAACGGACATATAATCTAGATGAATGGGGATTGTTATATGCTTGACTAAATCACTCATAAAAGGAATGCATCCTTTTAATAGTCCTATTACTACAAGTTTTTTACCTTCATAATCGCGAGAGATAATTTCCCCTAGTTCTTTACACTTTTGTTCAATTTGTTCTTGAGAAACAAGTATTTTTTTAATATCTTGATGCATAAATATACCTCCATCAACTAATAATTTCAATTTCCACATATTCCCCATATTTAGGGAATAGGCGGTAATCGCATTTTTGTAAACCGATTACCCATAAAACATTATCATTTCTATCTACTAATAACGGCCAGGTTTTTCTTTCTTGTGCCGGAATTTTTTCATCAATGAATACTCTATTCACTTTTTTGCGTCCCACTTGCGTATATATAAAGTCACCAGCTAACCTAGTTCTAATCATTAGTGGCCATATAGTGTTATTATAACATAAAAACATTTTTTTGTTATTAGTTTTTGCTATTTCTTCGACTTTTTTCAAGCGAATTTTCATTCCATTTGGTAACTCATATTCTTTAAAATCATCAAGAATAAAAGAGTATTCTTCTAACTTAGGTAATCCATATTGAAAACTAATCTTATCATAAGCTTTAACACAATAGATGTTCTTACCTAAATCATAGGTGAGATTAGGCTTTTTGCTTTTTATGATATTAATTAA
>JAAZCR010000307.1 GCA_012513195.1 Bacilli bacterium
AAAAAGGTTATGTGATTCGTAACCGTCACAAACAGGATCGGCGCATTATCATCCTGTACCTGACGAAAAAGAGTTTACGGGTAATTAAGTTATATGCCCGTATTTATGAAGAGTTATTTATGCAAGCGCTAAAGAACATGGATCAAACAGAAGTTGATGTCATTATCAATACAATCACAAACATTAATCAATTACTTGATACTAACTTCTATGAAGGAATTGAGAGTGATGAAGAAGATCAAGAATAGCATTAAACTTGTGTCCACAGGTACCTATATCCCAGAACAAGTCCTTACTAATTTTGATTTAGAAAAAATGGTAGAAACAAGTGATGAATGGATTGTTCAACGAACGGGGATTAAAAGAAGACATATTGCGATCGGTGAAGATACATCAGATTTAGCTACGAAAGCAGCGTTAAATGCCTTAGAAAAAGTTAATTATGATAAGAATTTAATTGATTTAATCATTGTCGCTACTTTTACCCCTGATTATCGAAGTCCGGGGGTAAGTAACTTAGTTCAAGCTAAACTAGGACTAAGTAGTAACGATATCACTTGTTTCGATATCAATAGCGGCTGTACGGGTATGATTTATGCTTTAGAAGTTGCGGCAACTTTGTTAAATAGTGGGAAATTTCACCATGCCTTAGTAATTGGTGCGGAAGTTCTGTCAAAGGTCACGGACTTTACTGACCGCAACACTTGTGTCCTTTTTGGTGATGGGTCAGGTGCCTTAATCTTAGAAAATAATGATACCGAAAACGCTTATTTCTATACCACTAGCTGTGGGGAGTTAGATAAGACGCTGTATGTGGATAAGTTTATTCATATGGATGGGAAGAAAGTCTATCAGTTTGCGACTTTCGCGGTAGAAAAAGCGATTGTGAAAGTTTTGAATGATTTAAATCTTACCATTGATGAAATTGATAAGATTATCCCCCATCAAGCCAATTACCGAATTATCCATAGTGTGGCGAAAAATCTAAGTATTAGCCTTGATAAATTTTTCTTAAACATTGAAGAGTATGGTAATACCAGTGCAGCAAGTATCGCCATCGCTTTAGATGAATACATTAGCAGCAAAGAAAATGTTAAAGGTGAAAAGGTGCTACTTGTTGGCTTTGGTTCAGGATTTACATATGGAGCTGGATTAATCACTTTATAGGAGGTTTCTATGCGAAATATAGCGGAATTATTAAACATTAAATACCCCTTAATTCAAGGGGGAATGGCGCATATTGCGACACATAAACTCGCATCAGCGGTAAGTAATGCGGGTGGGTTAGGTTTAATCGCATCAGGGGCAAATGATGCGGAAACGATAAGAGCGGAAATCCGTAAATGTCGGGAGTTAACCGATAAGCCCTTTGGGGTTAATATCATGTTAATGTCACCCCATGCAAAGGATATCGCGCAAATGGTCATCGAAGAGAAGGTTCATGTTGTAACTACTGGCGCGGGTAACCCAGGACCGTTTATGGAAGCATGGAAGAAAGCGGGAATTATCGTGATTCCAGTGGTGCCAAGCGTAGCCTTAGCTAGGAGAGTAGAACGCAATGGTGCTGATGCGGTTATCGTTGAAGGTACGGAAGCAGGTGGGCATATTGGTGAACTCACAACCATGGTTTTAGTACCACAAGTGGTTGATGCGGTAAAAATACCTGTTATTGCGGCAGGTGGTATCGCTGACCGACGTGGAGTCTTAGCTGCTTTCGCTTTAGGAGCGAAGGGAGTTCAAGTTGGTACGGTAATGTTAGCGAGTGAAGAATGTCCTATACATGAAAATTATAAGCGGAAAATTATTGAGGCAGGAGATACTGATACAGTAGTTACAGGTAGAACCACGGGAGCTCCTGTAAGGGTGCTTAAGAATAAAATGGCGCGAATTTACCTAGATATGGCCGCAAAAGGAGCAACCTTTGAAGAATTAGAGCGCTTAACAATTGGTTCATTGAAAGGCGCTGTTTTTGAGGGCGATGTAGATAATGGTTCCCTCATGGCAGGACAAATCGCGGGTCTCGTGAAAGAAATTCGACCAGTAAAAAAAATTATTGAAGATTTATTCGATGATATTGAAAACTTTAAAAACTCCCTCCAAATTCTCTAGGTGAAAATCATGAGTAAATTAGCCGTATTATTTGCTGGGCAAGGTGCCCAGTATCAGGGGATGGGAAGAAGTTTTTATGAGTTACCAGATATAAATTACTATTATCAAAAAGCGAATGAAATTTTGGGCTATGAGTTAGAAGATCTAATCTTTACCGAAAATGAGTTATTAAATCACACTAAATATACCCAACCTTGTATATTAGTTACTAGTATCGCTATCTATGAAACTTTAAGAAAAGAAGCAAAGATCGAACCTCAAGTAGTAGCGGGATTTAGTTTAGGTGAATATAGCGCCTTGTATGCTTCCGGTGTCTTTGGTTATGAAGAAATCGTAAAGTTAATTAAGCGAAGAGGAGAAGCAATGAACGAATGTGCCCATACTTTTCCTGGGAAAATGTGCGCTATCTTAGGGTTAGAGCGGCACATTGTTAAGAATATCTGTAATGATGTGACAAAAGATGTCGGCTTAGTTAGTATTGCCAATTATAATTGTCCAGGACAACTTGTGATTGGTGGGATTAAGGAAGCTGTAGAGGAAGTTAGTAATAGGGCATTACTAAGAGGAGCGAAACGAGTAGTCCCCTTAAATGTAAGCGGTGGTTTTCATACAAGGTTAATGGAAAAAGCCGCTCGGGATGTTTATCGGTATGCGCAAACTATTCCTCACAATAAGCCTAAAATCCCCATCATTATGAATGCGACGGCTGATTATTTGGATATAAATGATTTACATAAACTGATGAAACTCCAAATTGAAGGTAGCGTGTATTTTGAAGATACAATTAATAAGATGATCCAAGATGGAGTAACGAAGTTTATCGAAATTGGACCAGGTAATGTCTTAAGTGGCTTTGTAAGGAAAATAACCAAAGATGTCGATGTCATTTCGATAAATACCATAGAAGATCTAGAGAAGGTGAAAACATGGATTTAACGAATAAAGTTGCGATTGTGACTGGTGGTGCAACGGGAATTGGACGAGCGATTAGTTTAAAATTAGCTCAATTAGGAGCAACCGTGATTGTTAACTATAATTCAAGTTCGCAAGATGCGGAGAGTTTGGTTAATGAAATCAAATTATTAGGAAAAGAGGCTTATTGTGTTCAAGCGAATGTTGCAAAGTTTGAGGATGCAGAAAAACTAATTAACTTTGCACAAGAAAAGTTTAACCGTTTAGATATCCTAGTTAATAATGCTGGTGTAACAGCGGATACTTTGATTTTACGGATGAAAGAAGAAGAGTTTGATAAGGTTATTAATGTGAATTTAAAGGGAACCTGGAACTGTTGTAAACATGCTGCCAAAGTCATGACAAAACAACGGGAAGGGAAAATTGTCAATATCGCGAGTGTTGTTGGTTTAATTGGTAATGTTGGACAAACCAATTATGCAGCGTCAAAAGCAGGGATTATCGGGTTAACAAAATCTTTGGCGAGAGAACTTGCTAAGCGCAATGTAAACTGTAACGCGGTAGCCCCTGGTTTTATTGAAACGAAGATGACAGAATGATTACCTGATGAGATTAAACAAGAATATTTAAGAAATATCCCACTAGAACGTTTAGGAAAACCTGAAGAAGTAGCGAATGTAGTCGCTTTCTTATGTAGTAATCTTGCTAGTTATATCACTGGACAGGTCATCAATTGTGATGGCGGTTTAGTAATGTATTAAGGGGGTAAATACATGAAAAGACGTGTAGTTGTAACTGGCTTAGGAGCAGTAACATCAGTTGGTAATAATGTGCAAGATATGTGGGAAGCGATTAAAGCAGGTAAAAATGGGATTGATTATATTACTCTCTTTGACACTAGTGACATGAAAGTAAAGATTGCGGGTGAAGTAAAAAACTTAAATCCCGAGGATTATTTAGATAAACGCGATGTCAAAAGATTAGACCGCACCATAATATTGGGATTAATCGCAGCTCAAGAAGCATATCA
>JAAZCR010000308.1 GCA_012513195.1 Bacilli bacterium
CATCAACATCACTGGAAGGTCATACCGTATCAAAGACAAAATTCAAAATATTGAACTATCAAAAAAATGAGCATGAGAATTTCACCAAAATTGGTAAATATCTCACGCTCAAAATTGGTAATTTTTATATTGACATTAACAAATAAACATGTATCAGTTTTATTTCAATATTTTACTAGTAATTCGAATGATAAGTTTCAAAATGTTGATTTAAAACCTATATACTATATAGATGAGAGGATATATATTCTAACTCCTACCATTACTATTGATACTATTTATTAATATAGTCGTTATATGAGGTTATCTATCTCTAAGGTTATATCTTATTTTAATTGTCGAACTCATACCACTTGGTGTAGTATGTAAAACCTCATCCCTTGGAAGCATTTTCTCATACATAATCTTGCAAACCAAAGGCATCCTGTTTTTCATATTCAATTTTCGATGAATGTCTCCTGAAACCAAATCAAGGAATTCTTTACCTTTAGTTTTGGCATCTTGTATTAATTCATCGATGTATTTTCTAACATCAAGAGCCGTTTTCTTAGAAATGGTTTTCTCAACATTAATTGGTTCTCTTTTTACATATGTTTTATTTGACTTAATCTTCTCATTATCAGTTCCAAATCTAACAAGCCACTTAATTCGTTCTAATTCTTGACTAGATAAAGGTTCTCCTTGTAATCCGTGTCTATTCCATAGACCACTCTTGGATATATCTGTGATAGGACTATATAAACCGAGCCACTTACTGCTTGGTTTAAATCTTTTATCATTATTGAGAGTTGCGATTATACCTTCTTCTAATCGCAAACGTTCAGCTTCAGTTTCAACTGGCAAACAGACAAAAGAAATATTATTCCTTAAGTATTGGCTGATTTTTCTCTCAAGTTCGTTTTCTAATTCTTCATTTAACAAATGTCCACAATTATTTTTATTCACAGGATCATGCATATCAATATCCCATACGTGTAAATAGGGATCAGAATTCATATTTAATAAAGCACGACCTATATTTTTCCTAAAGATACTGCCATCAGCATCTTCTATCACAAAATGATTTCTTAATCTTTCTAATAGTCGATTTTGTCCTCGATGTGTACCCACGCGTACTATTCTATCCATACCGTAATACATTTCACCGTTTTCAAACATAATATAAATTCCATTTTTGTATGGAAGTGAGTTTATCATAGTCCAATCCAAGCGTGGTAACTTATTAAAAAGGTGATGAAGAACTAAAGAGTAATCCGTCTCATGCTCAATTTCAATTAATTCGTTAAGTTCAGAAAGCCATTGAGTTAATTTCTTTCCTTTTAGAGGAAGCCAATAATGAGTTAAGTGAGGTATAAGTTCCTCGTAATAATTCCTACCAGCAATGATGGTAAACTCATCACTGTTTAAATCGGACACCTTACTTAGTCTCTCTAGTACTTTCATAGCCCATTCTTGACGTTCTTCAATGCTTTTATTCAGTAACGTCTCATCATATGGTTCAATGATTTCATCTTCATGTACCAAACCGTATTTAGCAGATAAAATAAAAACATCATCAGCCACAAGTTTACTATATGTATATGCTGCTTTAAAACGTGGGCTTTCCGAATATAGTTCGTGCGCAGCACATTTATACGCTTTTTTACTTTTAGTACAAGCTATTAAAGCAATTTTCACCTCTATTACCCCTTCTCTAAATACACCTAATCAAATAGTACTGTCCATTGATTAGAGCGATGGGCATTGAAGCACATATTAATTTGTTCCGCTGTACATTTTTCAGTCGCAAGGGTTGGTAGATTATCTTCATCAAAATACTTGGCATCTAATGTCTCCGTATTTTTCATAAATGTGCCACCAATCTCTTCACACATATAAAATAACTTAACTACCCCATAAGCATATGGTGGTTTATTGTGATTGTCGCGGTTTTGAACGGCGATGATGGATTTAACAAGTACATCTATTCCTGCTTCTTCTTTAACTTCTTTAATGACATTTTCAACAGGGGATAGTGTTACTTCACACCATCCACCAGGTAAAGCCCAGCGACCATCTCTTTCCTGAACTAAAGGGATTTTACCATCCTTAAATACAGCTGCTCTCGTATCAATCTTAGGGGTTTGATATCCATAATCTGTACAAAACAAATCCTTTACCTTATCAAGCGGTAACTCCGTTTTCTGTGCCATTATTTCCGCACTTATTTCCCTGATCCGTTCATATCTTTCTTTATCATAATGATCCTTCGCATAATATAAACCAGCTTGAGCGATACTTTGTAGTTCAATAATATACTGTATTAATTTATCTCGATCCATATATTCCTCCAATAATATTAAAACCTATAATCTTATAACCATGTTCACTTCATGAACATCTTCTTCATCGATAACCTCTGTTTCAATAAAACCAACCTTTTCATATACATGTTTTGCCCTTTCATTCCCATAAAGATATGTGGTTGATACCTCAGTGACACAATAATCACTTTTTAAATATTCTAACAATTCTATTAAAGCATTAATCCCATGCCCTTTTCCTTGAAACTTAGCATCAATCGCATAATTTCAGAGAAAATAACCATTATCATATTTTCTTAACATCGCAAAGCCAATTAAATCATCATTGTAAAAGATATCGAAAGCAATCACTGAATCTAACTTTATTGCTTTATTAATAGATTCAAAAGGTGCTATTTGTCTCTTATCTTCGTCGGATAAGTTGATTTTAATACTATTACTACTGATAAATGTATAAGACATTTTACTTGTAACCTTTCTAAATTAATTAAATCAGTGTAAAAAGCCTTCATTTTATGTTTACATACCTTGTTTATGTCTAAAAGGTAAATAATTAATTTATTATGCTTTTTTAAAGTTGTTAATTAATCTTACATATATAAATGATAAAATTCTATAACTGTTTCTTTCGAAAAACAACTATTGACAGTATTATAAAAATGATTGAGAGTAAAACAGATATTAAATTCGCAAGATAAAGCGAAGATACCTTGATGGAATTCATAATTAATCCCATATTATCAGTCACTAATGAAATGGGATTATATTTATGGATACTTGGAATGATATCGATAATCATAAAGAACACGACAATAATCCCTGTAATAAGTAAGCATCCATAACTACTTTTTGTAAGAGTGGCTGAAAACATTAATATTGCGAGTAAAAGGAGACCAAACATCCATAAACAGAACACAGAAAATAGCAAATTATAAGTTATATCATTTGGAAAAAGATATACTGTATAGCCGTATGTTAAAATAAAACACAATATAATGCATATTGTCCAAACTAAAACCATACTAAAGTACTTTGTAAGAATTACTGTTGTGCGTGATAAACCCTTCGTCAATAAATTAATAAGTGTTCCTTTTGAATATTCTGACGATAATACTCCACTAAACAAAATAAGTGTTACGATAAAACCCATTTGCGTGGCATTTTTAAAAAACTGCGTCCAAGCATCATAAGCAGTTGGGTCTGGTAATGTTATAACGAATCCGTCGGTAGCTAGATTTTTCATAATTTCTGGGAGTAATTTAGCTATAAGAGGATTAGTAATACCAAAAATCGCAAAAACAATCAACATAATTAATAATTTATAAGTTCTTATATATTCGATTATTTCTTTTTTGAAAAATGCTAGATAACGATTCATTTAACCACCTCGATAAACAAGCTTTCTAATGAAGGTTCAAGTACATTAAACTTCAAAGGCACTAAATGTTTTTGTGCTAGTATATTTAACAGGAAACTACCATCGAGGTTAGGATCAGCAAGGCGCACTTTAACTGTATTTCTACGACGCTCGATTTGTATGGATGGCTGTTTCAGTTCTTCTAACATCTCGAAAATAGCAGCATCCGTTTCATTATTAAACTCAAGCATATATTCATCATGTCGATAGATTCCTCTTATCTCCGATAGAGTTCCACTTAGCGCTAATTTTCCATCATGTAGTACACCCACATAATCACAGATTCTTTCTACATCGGCTAAAATATGCGTTGAAAAGATGATAGTTGTTTTACCTTTCGCAGCTAATAGGATATCTAATATCTCTTTTCTACCAATTGGATCAAGGGCAGAGGTAGGCTCATCACAGATTAAAAGTTTTGGCTCATTCAATAATGCTTGGGCAATGCCAAGACGTTGTTTCATCCCGCGTGAAAAACCTCTAATTTTTTTCTTTTTATCATTTTTCAATCCTACAAGTTCAAGTAGTTCTTCACTCTTCGCTTTGATTATATCTTTTGATAAACCCGTAATCTCACCACATAAATTTAAATATTCCAAGGGATTCATATATCCGTAAAAATCGGGAATATCAGGAAGAAATCCTATATAACGATTAGTTTTTGTCTCACCATACGATACCTTTTCTCCGCATACTGTTATCGAGCCACTGTCTGCTTTAAGTAACCCGAGAATGATTTTGATTGTTGTAGTTTTACCTGCACCATTTTTACCAATAAAACCAAAGATTGAATGCTCAGGGACAACCATATCTAAACCTTTCAATACCTCATGATCACCAAAACGTTTGTATAACTGATTAATCTCTAAAATATTCATCTATTCCTCACCTCTACCTATTGTGAAATATAAGATAGGACCAATTATTTGAATAAATAGTACGATTAATATCCACATTACCTTACTTCCAAAGCGGTAGTGAGGATGACGAAGTACATGAACAAGTGCAGTTATACTAAGGCTAATTTCTAAAATAATTAAAGGAATTAGAAATGGTAAATATTCTTTTAAAGTTTGGAAATCCACAATTCTTTCCTCCATTTCAAGTTTTTTCATCTATTAATGTTTTTAATTTATCCACAATCCACTTAAACCTAACTTCACTTTCTAATGGTGTAAATGCCGGATTATATATGACGATTTCAGCCATACTCTTACGAATAATTTTTTCACTTCTAGGTGGAGAGTTTCCTAAATCAAGTTCCTCAATCCACTGATTGATAAGGTTAAAATAGTCATCTCCTGTTAATTTTAAAGGATAAATAGCACCCGTCACAAGTTCTGTGTACTTTTCAAGAATTTCCAAAGCCTTTTGGTTATTCCCGAATATAACATAGCCTTCGCTAGCCGCAATATATAATTTAGTTAAGAGGGTTGGATGTAGTTTCTTTAAATTAAACACTTCGGCTAAACCAAGAGCCCGCTTATATGTTTCATCAAACTGTTCAATATTATCATGACAAAGTCTTAAATAATTCACTAACGAATCAAAGAGATTACACAAAAATTGATACATTCCCACTTGCATTACATATTTTGCCTCTGTTAACTTACCAATCATTTGATATGCTGAGGCAAGTAAAGACTCATTAGAAATGATTTTATTACTTTTATTCTCTAACAACTCAATAACTTCATTTGGATTTCCTAACATCAATGCACAGTAGGCTTCCATACTAGTGGCAAGTTGAACAAGTTCCGAGTCATCACTTTCGGTTTTGACTCTGATAAATAATTCTTTTGCTTCTAATATTACGGAAGTTGTCTTTTCTTTATCTAAAGCCTCTGCACAATTATTTACAAGTAAAAGACCAATATGAAACAATAACGGAAAACAGGAATAATACTTTTTAATAAGTTTGTGACACTCATTTAATACTTCATCAAATGGTTTGGATTCAAAATCATCAGATAACTTTAAATACAGTTTAAGAATATCTTGTTTAGTCAATTGTGGTTCATAGCCCATTAATTCATCAATAGTGATATTAAAAAATGTCGCAAGTTGTGGAAGGAAGGTAATATCAGGATAACTTTGCCCAGTTTCCCATTTAGAAACGGAAGCTTTAGATACACCAAGATAATTGGCTAACTCTTCTTGAGTAAGACCTTTTTGCCTTCGCTTCATGGTAATCATTTTACCAATATTAATTTCTTTCATGTTTATCACCTATGCTTCTATTATATAAACTTAATAGATAATGTTCAATGGATTATTAGTTAATATAAGTTGATTTAGTTAACTATAGAGAAACTTTGATAAGTTAATTATTGCTATTTAATTATAGTAAACAAAAAGGTTCGATAATTTTGGTTTTATTATTTAACTTACTCCAAAAATATCGAACCACTTTTACAATTAAACTATATAACGTAATTTATATATGTCAATTATCGGATTTGTTTTCCAATGCTTATCTTTTTTCTCTACTTAGGAAAGAGAGCATCAGTGCCCAATATTCATCTAAAGTCTTATTTTCCCTCTCGATTATTTCCAAAAATGACGTCACATAAAACGACATACCCTTTGAGCATACACAAACTACTGTTATTACTGTACTACCTATCTGTTCTATGTGTTCAACTTCTTCTTCCCTATTAACAGAATACTCACATTTGGTTCGAAGAAGTTCAGAAACATTGAATTGGTCGTTAATTTTAAGCCAGCGGATATCTTTTTCACCACGAACCAACACTTAACAACTTATTTTTTCGGGTTATTTATCCTTATATTGGCAAATTCGATTACTTCCTCATTTTTAAAATACATATTACTATCGAAATATTATTTTCTAGATTAAAGAACCACATTTTCTACATGGCTTTAGTTTATAGAATTGATATCTTATAAAATTCTCGGTTGCGGTTATTTTTTTAGTTGCGAATATGCATATTGATGTGGATAAGTTCATCTTAATTACACCGCTTGTCCCTATGAATACTAAATTGTCACATTGATGGATGAATCAATGGTTCTCAAAATCATCTTTGCTCCTTATTTATATTTTCTTGAATGGTATAAGAAATCAAGTTCTTACAGTTATATAAAATGGGGATATCCACATAATTTAACCATTATTTTGCTCATACTAGCTACATAATCAATTAATCTTTCAAAAATTATAAAAAAATCATAGTTTAAGGACACATCACAATGTCGTCAATATCAAAATTAGCAAGTAAATCATTTCTTGAATTTGGCCATTGATTATAACCTATACTCGGATTGTTTGAATTATAATACTTAATTAATTCTACTTTGTAAATGTTAGAATAAATTTGTAGAAAAAAGGCGGTATAAAAATACAGAACATCTAGACATTAACTTAAAGTGATTTATAATCACTTTAGGTGATAGAAGGATGAGATATGATGTAATGTATTCAACAAAAAGACTGA
>JAAZCR010000309.1 GCA_012513195.1 Bacilli bacterium
AAAATACCCCCGCTCCCTCATTCTCCTAAAAAATATCGATGGTTGTGCTCTTAATGTTCGTGAACTTATCGGAGAAATTTTAACAAGCGGTTATATTGAAGATTTTGCAAATCATAAAACCTATTTTACGAATACAATTATCATCGCTACTGATAAAATTAAACAAAAACAAATCGGATTTCTCAACTATGGTATTAATCGCAAAAGTACTGTAGACGACTTACCCTTTAATGAACGTATAAATTTACGGAATTATCTAAAAATGGATAGTAAAGAAGAGGAAAAAATCATCGAACAATATCGTACATTCTTGATGAATCGCAATATTAATATTGATTCTATCGAAAAAACTCAGGATGATTTTGAAACTACTTTATTTGATTATTTATTCTCTTATAAATGATAAGTATCAACTTGAAAAAGTAGTGGATATACATAGAATTATTGTGGTAAATAGGATATAATTTTTATATACTATGGTGGAGGTAAAATATGGCAAAGACGAAAACCATTTATTACTGTACCCAGTGTGGCAATGAATCATTGAAATGGGTAGGTCGTTGCCCAGTTTGCGGTGAATATAATACCATGGTCGAAGGTATTAAAGAACCAAAGAATGAATCGATCGTACAAAGCCCTCATACTTCTCCCGAAAAACTGAAAGATTTAAAAGTTGATGAAAAAATTCGTATTAAAACTAATATCAATGAATTTAACCGCGTTTTAGGGGGCGGAATTGTGTTAGGTTCTTTAATACTTATCGGTGGCGATCCTGGCATTGGTAAATCCACCTTATTACTACAAGTAAGTGACTCCATCGCCCAACATGGTACAGTATTGTATGTAAGCGGAGAAGAAAGTCTCCAACAAATTAAAAGTCGAGCACAACGTTTAAATATTCAAAGCGATAATTTATATATTTATCCTGAAACTAATCTAACTACTATAATTACTCAAGTAGAAAACCTACAACCTCAGTTTTTAATCATCGACTCAATTCAAACAATTTATTTAGATTACCTTGATTCTACTCCTGGTAGTGTACCACAAGTGAAGGAATGTACCCAAGTATTAATGAAACTTGCGAAAACTAAAAACATCCCTACATTTATCGTAGGTCATGTCACCAAAGATGGAGCCATCGCTGGTCCTCGTCTGCTTGAACATATGGTTGATACTGTATTATATTTTGAAGGTGATAACAACTTAGCGTATCGCATTTTACGGGCTGTCAAGAACCGCTTTGGCTCAACCAATGAGATTGGGGTATTTGAAATGCGGGAAACGGGGTTAATTGAAGTCGAGAATCCTTCAGGCGTGTTTTTAGAAGACCGTTCTTTAGGATACGCTGGTACTTCTGTAGTGGCGACCATAGAAGGCACAAGACCCGTTCTTGTAGAAATTCAAGCCCTCCTTTCGCCAACCTCCTTCAACAATCCTAAACGAATGGCTTCAGGCGTCGACAATAATAAAATATCCTTACTAATCGCGGTATTAGAAAAACATCTTGGCTTTGTTTTACAAAACCAAGATGCTTACATTAAGGTTACTGGTGGTACAAAAATTACTGAACCTGGGTGTGATTTAGCGATTCTCATGAGTATAGTATCAAGTTATAAGAATAAACCATTAAGTCCTACTGATGTTTTTATTGGTGAAGTAGGGTTGACAGGATAAGTTAGAAGAGCAACACGTATTGAAGCCCGTTGTCAAGAAGCACATAAAATGGGGTTTAAACGAGCATTTGTGCCCAAGAAAGATATAGATAAATATCAGGTACCAACTGGCTTCACTTTAATAGGAGTTACAAACATTAAAGAAGCTGTTATGAAGGCTTTTGACAATTCAATCGATTAAATTGGAGGGGATATGGATATTAAGTTTATCCCAATTAATTTCCATTATATAAATGATTGTGCTATTTTAGCCAAATGGTTCAATGATCCAGAAACTAATTATTTGATTTCCCCTAATTTTACCCAAGGCCCTTTAGGCTATGTTAGCCCTGAACAAATTCAACAAATGAATCTATATAGTCGTTATGATAAGTATTCTTATTTTATCGTTTGTGATAATATAATCGTTGGTGATATCAACATTACCGATAATCCCGATTTCCTCTTAAAAAAAGATGGCTCTTCCGCTTGGTTGGGTATTACCATCGGCGAAAAAACTTACCGAGGAAAGGGTGTAGGTAAAGTAGCGATGCATTTTATTGAAGACTTTGCGAAAGAGATTGGTTTTAAACGCATTGAATTAGGTGTATTTTCTTTTAATACTGTCGCAATCAACTTTTATAAAAAATTAGGATATAAACAAATAGGTGTAATACCACGCTTTACATTCTATGTTGATCGTTGGTATGATGATTTTCGGTTTGAAAAATATATATAAGTAATTATAGGAGGAACTATGCTTCTTATTGCGGATAATTGGAAAGACTTTGCGTTACTTGATGCTGGCGAAAATGAAAAAATTGAAAGATGGGGTAAATACATCCTCCGTCGTCCTGATCCTCAAGCAATTTGGCCAAAAGATAATCAAAAAATTTGGAATAAATATGATGGCTATTATGAGCGGAGTCAATCAGGTGGGGGCAAGTGGCGTGTCGCAAATTTCCCTGAAAGTTGGACAATTAAATATAAAGAGTTGACCTTTTTAATCAAACCCACTGGCTTTAAGCATACGGGACTATTTCCTGAACAAGCGGTAAACTGGGATTTTATGATAGAAAAAATTCAAAAAGCTAATCGTCCCATTCGTGTACTTAATCTCTTTGCCTATACTGGTGGAGCAACCGTCGCTTGCGCCTTTGCGGGAGCGGAAGTAACCCATGTTGATAGCGCCAAAGGGGTGGTACAATGGGCAAAAGAAAATATTGCTTTATCTAACCTTTCTGACAGAAAGGTGCGCTTTATCATCGATGATGTGATTAAATTTGTTCAACGTGAAATTCGACGGAGAAACAAGTATGATGCCATCATCATGGATCCCCCTGTTTTCGGTCGAGGGACAAGCAATGAAG
>JAAZCR010000310.1 GCA_012513195.1 Bacilli bacterium
GAATTAGTAGTTTTAAAATGTACCTTAGCGACTTTTCTTAATATATCACTACCATGTTTTTTTACCAACTGTATAGCTTGTTCTTCGACAATATCATTAGTTCCTTTATGTAAAGTAATGCCAAGTTTATTACTCAAATTAGCTAGTTCTAAGAGAAACTTATAACGGGCCATAATTGAAGCACAAGCGACAGACGCATATTTTGATTCTGCTTTCATGGTAAAGATTAATTGCGAAGTAAAGAGTGGATCGTTGGTGTATTTTGCGAAGTTTTCTTTTGAGGTGAACTCGTCAACAATTATGGATGGTTTAGTGTTGATTTTCTTTAAAAGGTGTTGTATTGCTTGTTTATGGAGTTTAGCCTTTAATTGATTTAAGTTCATTCTTTCGTCTATAGTTAACTCGTTGTATTTTTCATTATTTACTACAAGGAGTGAATAGGGCAATTCTTTAAATAATATAGGTGCTATTTTTTGGATTACATCGTCGGATAATTCTTTAGAGTCACGAATATGCAACTTTTGAAGAAGTTCCTTTTTTTCATCACTTAAGTAACAACTAACAACAACTACAGGACCGAAATAATCTCCTGTGCCTACTTCATCGCTACCAATACTTGTTAAATAAAAATTGGAATCTGTAAGTGCCATCCAAATACTAGCTTCTTCTTCAGCATTTTTCCCCTGAAAGAGGACTTTATTAGTTGTGTAGGCAGTTATCACACAATTGGCAGTTTTTGCGGTAAACAGAACATATTGGTTATTACTTTTAATGATAAAATCTTGATAAAACGACTTAATTTTTTCTATAATTTCGTCAGTGACATGTAAAGTTATACTATTCATATTGCACTCCTTAAATAGAACTACTGTTATTTTACCATAATGTTTGGTAAAATTAAATAATGTGGAGGTTTTGTTATGAAAACTGTTGAAAAAACGCTCGAACTAGATAAAATACTGCAGAAACTTAAAGAATATGCTAGTACATCTTTAGGTATTGAAGCTATTAACGAAATGAAAGTTAGCACCGATATTGACGAAATTAACAATAAGTTAGATGAAACGGATGAAGCATTAAAACTAATTGTGCGTATCGGTAATATACCGTTAGGTGGGATTAGCGATATCAGACAAGCGGTTAAAAGAGCACAAATCGGTGGCGTATTATCGATCGAGGAATTAGTAAATATTAGTAGTTTCGCTTATGGTGTAAATCAAATAAAACTATATTTAGATCGCGTAAACAGTGAAAGAATTGGTTCAATATATATAAGTAAATATATAAATCAACTTATCCCATTGACTAACTTACGTAAACGAATTGATGCTTGTATAGATAATAATGGCAACATTCTCGATGATGCATCACCTAAATTAAAAGATATTCGTCAGCAAATTAAGGTATTAGAAGCACGTATTAGAGAAAAGATGAACCAAATTTTAAGTACTAAGAGTAGTTATTTAACTGATACGATTATCACAATCCGTAACGACCGTTTTGTAGTACCTGTAAGAGTAGAATATAAGAACACTTTTGAAGGAATTATCCATGATATTTCGCAAAGTGGCAATACTGTATTTATTGAACCTAAAGTAGTCGTAGAACTAAATAATCGTGTCAACTCCTTGAAACATGAAGAAAATGAAGAAATCTATCACATATTACGAGAACTCTCAGAAGAAGTAAGTAACGTAGCAAATGAACTATTACAAGACGTGATGATTGTTAAGCAATTGGACTTTATCTATGCGAAAGCTAGGTTTGCTTTAGATATAAATGCGATTAGACCAAAATTAAATGATCAAGGAGTAATTAAGATTATTAAGGGTAGACACCCATTAATTGACCCTCAAATAGTTGTCGCCAATGATGTGTTTTTAGGTGATGAGCATCAAGCGATGATTATAACAGGGCCAAATACTGGTGGGAAAACAGTTACCTTAAAAATGGTCGGACTCTTAACATTAATGATGCAGTCTGGTTTACTCGTACCTTGTAACGAAGAATCTCAATTGGCAGTGTTTGATAATGTCTTTGCGGATATTGGTGATGAACAAAGCATTGAACAGTCTTTATCAACATTTTCTAGTCATATGAAGAATATCATCAATATTACTAACAATATTACCATTAATAGTTTAGTCTTACTAGATGAGTTAGGAGCAGGTACTGATCCAAAAGAAGGGGCTGCACTTGCAGAAAGTATTTTGGATTATCTTTTAAAACGCGGTGCGAGAATTATTGCGACTACCCACTATTCTGAACTAAAAACTTATGCATATAACACTGATAAAGTGATAAATGCTTCGGTAGAGTTTGATGTAGAAACATTAAGGCCCACGTATAAACTCTTAATTGGCATTCCTGGTCGCAGTAATGCGTTAGAGATATCTAGGCGTTTAGGATTAAATGAAAAAATTATAGCACAAGCAAGTTCTCGGATTGAAACAGAAAAAACAGATGTCAGTAAGTTGATAACGCAACTAGAGAATCAAGGATTATACTTGGATAAACTAATTAATGAAAATGAAGCACTAAAAAAAGAACTTCAAAGTCAAATATTAAAATATGAATTATTAAACAATGAGTTAGCTAATCAAAAAGATACATTAAAAGAAAAGGCTTATGAAGAAGCTCGGCAAATCGTAAGAAAAGCGCAAAAAGAAGCAAATCTCATAATTGAGGAGTTAAAGCGGATAAAGAAAGAAAGAGTATTAGATGTAAAAGATCATGAAATTAGTGAATTGAAGGGTAAATTAAGACATCTGATTGAACAAGATACGGATGAACAACTTTCTAGTACTTCTGATATCTTAAAACCAGGTGATGTGGTAAAAGTACTAACTCTTAATAGAACAGGAGAGTTAATTGAACAAGTTAATGAAGATGAATGGTTAGTTCGCCTTGGTAATCTCAACTCTCGTATACATAAGCAATATTTAGAATTAGTAAAATCTAGTGATGCAGAAAAGAAACGTAAAAAAGAAGCAGAGGTAAGAGTTATTAAGAAAAGTACAGCTCACTTAGAGTTAGATTTACGTGGTGAACGATACGAAGAAGCAATAATAAAACTTGATAAGTTTATTGATGAAGCATTGATAAATAATATTTCGCAAGTTGTAATTATCCACGGACATGGTACAGGAGCATTACGAAAAGGTGTGCAAGATTATCTCAAAAAATGTCCATATGTGAAAGAATTTCGTTATGGAGGAGAAGGTGAAGGTGGCGTAGGTGTTACTGTTGTAACACTTAGCTAACTGAGGTTTTTCAGGCAAATGGGTTGTATTTTAATTAGTTTATTCGTATAATAAACTTGTAGAAAACTTTAGGAGGTTAATACGATGGCAGTAATGTATGCTGATCAATCAAACTTTGATCAAACAATTGCCCAAGGAACGGTCTTAGTTGACTTTTACGCTGATTGGTGTGGACCATGTAAACGGATTGCGCCGATTATTGAACAACTATCCGAAGAAATGACAGATGTGACATTTGTGAAAATCAATGTTGATAATGATCGTTCTTTAGCTGAAAGATTCCAAGTTATGAGTATTCCAACATTAATTCTATTTAAGAATGGCGTAGCTGTAGCGGAAACTATGGGGTTACAGCCCAAAGAACAATTAAAAGCATGGATTAATGCGAATAAGTAAACATAAAAGGATTTGAGCAATCAAATCCTTTTATGTTATTAAGAAATGATAAAAAAATCTATATTTTCTTGTTGAAATTGATATAATGATAGTGATAAATGTAATAGGAAGTGATGACAATGATTAACCCTTCACTATATAATGACTTTATTAATTACGTGAATGAGAACCATCAGTTAATAACTTATTTAGATGAATCGCAATCGGTATTAAATGATTATGTAGGACATATAATTAAGGCGTTATATTATCTTAATAAGATTTCTGAAGAAGATGAAGATGTAAATAAAGAAATTGAGGATGTTTTTCAATTTGGTGTCAATTATTTGTTTGAAAATATTGAGCAAATCAAGTTGTATTTACGCCAATTAAACAATGATTATCAACTTCTAGATAAGATGGCTTTTTATATTAAAGTTGTTTTTGATTTAGAAGAACTAAAACTAGAAATTGATAAAGTTAGTGATATTGACCAAGATGAGAAAGAGCGAGATATTAAGATTATTGATGAAATCCTTGAATTTTTCGAAGAAAACATCGTTCCCGATGTGACTTTTAATGAGTTAGAATTAGATAATTATTTACGTAGTTACTATGATATGATTGATAAATACCGCGATATTCCTCTTACTGCAGAAGCATTTATGGAGTATTGTGCGTCCTACGGAATTTAGGTGAGAAGATGCAGGGAATTTTGTTACTTAATAAACCTAAAGGATTAACAAGTCACGATTGTGTTCAAAAGGTACGTAAACTTTTCCATACGAAAAAGGTTGGTCATATCGGGACATTGGATCCAGAGGTGACAGGTGTTTTACCTATTTGTCTTAATGAAGCAACGAAAATTATACCTTTTATTGAAAACACGGATAAAGAATATATTGCTACAGTTCGTTTAGGTTATAGTACGAATACTGATGACGCAACGGGAGAAATAATCAATCATGATGAAAGTTATAAGCAAATCACACGAGAAGAACTATTGAGCGTATTAAAGGGATTTATAGGTGAAATAGAACAAGTTGTTCCACTTTATTCAGCAGTAAAGGTCAATGGAAAACGATTATATGATTATGCCTTTAACAATGAAGCAGTAGAAAGACCTAAGCGTAAAGTTTATATTAAAGAGATTGAATTATTATCAAATGAAGAAATATTTAGTGGTACAATTATTGATTTTCAAATCAGGGTACTTTGTGGTAAAGGTACTTATATAAGAACTTTAGCTTATGATATTGGTCAATGTTTAGGTATACCAAGTCATATGTTGACATTAATACGCACTAAGGCAGGTAAGTTTAGATTAGAAGATTGTGTAACGTTTTCCGACATCGAGATAGGTAAATTTTCGCTTATAAGTATGTATGATGCTTTAAGTGAGTATCCACGAGTTTTTGCTGATTCTGATTTACAGAAGCGAATTAAAAACGGTCAAAAACTCAAATATACCGCAAATGATTTTACATTTATTGTGTTTCATGATATAGTTAAGCGGGTATTGGCAATCTATGAAAAGGATGATAAAAACCCAGGTTATATTAAACCAGCTCGCGTTTTTCATGTAGAATAGGAAGTGGCATTGATGAAAGTAGTTTATTTAAATGCGAATAGCACCGTACTCCCCATTAAAAATGGTATAACATTAGCTCTAGGATATTTTGATGGGTTACATCTAGCTCACCAACGTCTAATTACAAGAACCATTGAAATAGCGAAAGAAAATCAAACTAGAAGCGGTGTTTTAACCTTTCAACCTAATCCCAAAACCTTTTTGGGGCATCAAAGTGTAGAGTATCTCCTTACTCCACATCATGCGAAAGTAAATCTTTTAGTTGAAATGGGTATTGATTATTTGTTTGTGATAAAGTTTGATGCACAATTAGCGAAAATGTCTCATAAAGATTTTGTGACGAAATTCTTATTACCATTAGATACACGCCATGTCGTTACAGGCTTTGATTTCAATTATGGTTATAAGGGTAAAGGGAATATCAACACCTTAATTGAAGATGGTGAGCACCGTTTTGGCATTACAGTCATCCCTGAACAACGCATCGATGGCGAAAAGATTAGTTCAAGTCGTATTCGTGAACTTATTATGACTGGACAAGTTCACGAGTGTGTTAAATATTTAGGTAGATATTATACTACGGAAGGAATTGTCATTCATGGCTTTAAACGTGGTCGTGAGTTAGGTTTTCCTACCGCTAATATTTCTACTGTCGATAATTACTTATTACCACAAAAAGGTGTCTATATTGTCAAAGTAAGAGTCTTTCGCAAAGATTATTGGGGAATTTGTAATGTTGGGAATAATCCGACGTTTCATGAAAATAATAATAAAAGTGTAGAAGTTCATATTTTTGATTTTAATCAAGAAATTTATAATGAGAAAATTGCGATCACATGGATTAAACGCCTGCGTGATGAAAAGAAATTTAATAGTGTAGATGAGTTAGTTGAACAACTAAAACAAGACAAAGAAAATGCATTGGATTATATAAATAACGCTTGATTATTTCCTTAATATAAGATAAAATATTTATTGGCTTTTATCGAAGCTTAACGAAGCTCCGACGTAGGTTTCGATAATTGCGACAATTTTGAGAAAAGGAGGATATATTATGGCTTTATCAAAAGAAGAAAAAGCGCAAATTATTAAAGATTTCGCAATTCACGAAGGCGATACTGGTTCAGTTGAAGTTCAAATTGCGATTTTAACGCATGAAATCAATCGTATCAATGAACATTTAAAGAATCATCCTAAAGATTTTCATACCCGTCGTGGATTGTTAAAGAAAGTTGGTAGACGTAAGCGCTTATTAACCTACTTAAGGGTCAACAATTTTGAAAGTTACCGTAATGTAGTTGAAAAATTAGGACTTCGTCACTAATCTGATAAAGCTATATACTTGGTATATAGCTTTTTTATTAATTTAGTTCATGTTAATTTTAGTTTATTTAAACAAAAAAATGAGGTAAAATATAAAAAAATGTCGAAGTTTATGGTATTATTATCTCGTAATAATATGGATAAGGAGTAAAAAACATGAGCGAGAAAAAAGTATATGAACTTGAGTTTGCAGGTAGGAAGCTTGTTGTTGAATATGGTGAACTTGCAAAACAAGCTAACGGAGCTGTTTTGGTCCGTTATGGTGATACTGTTGTTTTATCAACAGTAACTTGCTCAAAAGAGCCCAAGGACTTAGACTTCTTTCCGTTAACTGTTGGATATGAAGAACGCTTATATGCTGTCGGTAAACTCCCTGGTGGCTTTATCAAACGTGAGGGACGTCCCACGGAACATGCTATTTTAGCTGGGAGATTAATTGACAGACCAATTCGCCCATTATTCCCTGAAGGTTTTCGGAATGAAGTTCAAGTCGTCAACATAATTTTATCAGTTGATCACGATTGTTCACCAGAAATGACCGCGATGTTTGGTTCTTCACTAGCATTAATGATTAGTGACATTCCCTTTAATGGACCGATCGCTGGTGTATATGTTGGTCGAGTTAATGGTGAATTAATCATTAATCCTACAGTTGAACAAAAAGAACATTCCGACATTGATCTAGCAGTTGCAGGGACAAAAGATGCAGTAAACATGGTTGAAGCAGGTGCTGACCAAGTACCTGAAGAAGATATGCTAGAAGCAATTATGTTCGGTCATCAAGAACTACAAAAACTGATTGAGTTCCAAGAAAAGATCATTCAAGAAGTTGGCAAACCAAAGATGGAAGTCGTATTATACGAAGTTCCTCAAGAAATCAATCAACGTGTTCGTAATCTATCTGAAGTAGAACTCAAAGAAGCAATTCGTACCGCTGATAAACTCGAAAGAGAAGCTAAAATTGAAGAAATAAATCAAAAAGTAGTCGCAATCTTTGAAGGTGAAGAAGCAGACGAAACGACGACTAAACAAGTTAAAGAAGGTCTCCATGATATTCTTAAAGAAGAAGTCCGTCGTTTAATCACTGAAGAAAAAGTTCGTCCTGATGGTCGTAAGTTGGATGAAATTCGGCCTTTGTCAAGTGCCATCGATGTTTTACCCAGAGTACATGGTTCTGGTTTATTCACAAGAGGACAAACTCAAGTTTTATCAGCCTGTACACTAGGCTCAATTAGCGAATATCAAAAACTCGATGGTCTTGAAGAAGAAGAAATGAAACGCTTCATGCACCATTACAACTTCCCACCATTCTCTGTAGGCGAAACAGGTCGTTATGGCTCACCAGGTAGACGGGAAATTGGTCACGGTGCTTTAGGCGAACGGGCATTAAAATATGTAATCCCTGATGAAGAAGAGTTCCCTTATACAATCCGTTTAGTATCAGAAGTATTAGAATCAAATGGTTCAACATCACAAGCATCGATATGTGCATCAACGCTCGCATTGATGGCAGCTGGTGTACCAATTAAAGCACCTGTAGCTGGTATTGCGATGGGACTTGTTAAGAAAGATGAGAACTACACAATACTCACTGATATTCAAGGTCTAGAAGACCATCTTGGTGATATGGACTTCAAAGTTGCAGGTACAAGAAAAGGTGTTACCGCAATTCAAATGGATATTAAGATTGAAGGTATTACGAGAGAAATCCTTAAAGAAGCGCTTGAACAAGCAAGACGCGGTCGCATGCAAATCTTAGATCATATGATGACAACAATTGCGGAACCACGCAAAGAATTATCGAAATACGCTCCTAAAATTAAATGCATTAGAATCAATCCTGAAAAGATTCGTGATATCATCGGACCTAACGGCAAACAAATCAATGCGATTATCGATAAGACTGGTGTTAAGATTGATATTGAACAAGATGGTAGAGTCTATATCATGCATCAAGATGTTAAGAATATCGATGAAACCATCAAGATAATTGAAGATATCGTTCGTGAAGTTGTAGTCGGTGCTGTTTATACTGGAAAAGTAACACGAATTGAAAAATTCGGTGCCTTTGTGGAAATCTTCCCTGGTACAGAGGGATTAGTACACATCTCACAACTTGATAAGAATCGTGTCGCAAAAGTTGAGGATGTCGTTAAGATTGGCGATGAAATTCTTGTTAAAGTTACGGATATTGATGAGAAGAATCGCATTAACTTATCCAGAAAGCAAGCATTATCAGGAGAGTAAGCATATGACACACACATATGCTTTTTTCATTAATTAAGGAGTGAAATTATGGCTAATAACTCTTTTTATGAATTTGCGAAGAATTATGACTATGAGATTCATAATAACATCGCTTATGGTAAAGTAGATGATTACTTAATCACACTTTATCAAGATATTAAATATAAGATGATTATAATTCCCCTTCCTAAAATCACTGATACAGAAAAGAAACAATTAATTGATTATTTAAAATTCCGCAAAAAGGATTTACCAAGGACATATGCTTATTTTGACAACCGTGTACTAGTTGTAAAAATCAAGGAACCCTTTGTCCAAATAATGCTCAATCAATTAATACAAATTTTTGATATCATCATCGGTTATATTAAAGACAATAACATTAGTCCCGGAAAAACTTGTATTATCTGTGGTAATGATGGAGCTTATGAAACGATTAAAATTACGAATATAGAATACTATTATCATCGTAATTGTTATAATAAAGTTCTTAAAGAAATCGATGAAGAAAATGAAGAATTAGCCCAAGAACAGGAAAAACCGTCTTACAATGGGTTCATTGGAGCATTAATAGGTAGTATGCTCTTTGGAGTTTTATGGGCAATCTTCTATGAAAAAGGGCTAATTCCTGCTTTATTCATGTTCTTCCTACCAACTATTGCTCTTCGGTTTCATCAAGCATTTAAAGGAAAGATATCGAAGAATTTGGTTAATGAAATTATGGGAGCCAACTTCTTAGTGCTTTTTGTGGTGATTGTTGTGATTATAATCAGGGCGCAAATTAATCTTGCTGAACTCTTTGCGAAAGAAAACCAACCAGTAGTAACTAATATCTTTATTGGTTTAGCGATGACTGTATTTGGAAATTTGATGTTAAGAAACAGATTTAAAAGGTACATGCAACAATAAGAAAATAGAATAAATTCGTTAGATTAGAGGTTAAGTTTGACCTCTTTTTTTATTTTATAGGCAAATATCGATAGGCGAAAGTACAAAAAATATAGATATAATTAATAAATTACATGTAACCGAGTCATCTTAGCATACATAAACTATTTATGAAGTATTAAGAGGTGGAAAGATGACACGGGGACTAATTATTTTAAATCAAGACCGTCGCTTTAACCATACTTACACCTTTTTACAAAGTAAACTGTCCATCGAGCCTGTAAAAACATTGGAGGAGTTTATCAATAGTATTCAACATGAGGATTGGAAGTTTATTATATTACCAGTCAGGGGGGTAAACGATACAGGGTATATTGATGGTACTGATATTGTTTTACATGATGCTATATTACCAAAATTTACAGGAAAAGTGATTTATACCGGACTAATAAGTTCATTACTGGAAAAACTTGCAGAACAATATGGTTTTAGAATTGTTAGTTACTTAACTAATGATTTTGCCATCAAAAATAACTATATTACTGTTGAAGGTATAATTGAAACAATCGTTAATCATAGTGATAAAGCGATATATGGTAGTAAGATTGCCATCTTAGGTTATGGGAAGTTAGGTGTTATCTGCGCTAAGGTGTTAAAAAACATGAAGGCGCAAGTTACAGTAGTAGCACGTAATGATAAAGACCGTCTTCATGCGTCAATATATGATTTTGCTGTTCTAGATTATTCTGAATTTGCCAAGAGAATAACAGAATATGACTTTATCATTAACACTGTACCCAATAAAGTTATAGCTAATGATACGTTAGCTAGTTTGATAGGTACAGAGACGACGATTATCGATGTAAGTAGTCCACCCTTTGGGTTAGATCATGAGTTTGCGAATACGAATCAAATTAAAGCCTTCCTTCTTCCCGGGATACCTGGTAAGATTGCTCCAAAGACAAGTGGTCTTATTTTAGGTGAAACAATCTATAAACAGATTATTGGGGGTGAATAATATGGGGGAGAAAGGGACGCTGAAGATTGCGATTGGTATTACGGGTTCACTCGAAAAGATAAAAGAAATAAAACCGATAATCCGCAACATGTTGCTTAAGGGATATGAGATTAAACTCTTTGGAACACCAATGGTTGAGCGCCACAAAGAGTTAGTTAAAGACCTTGAAGAAATGGTAAATCACCAAGTTATTTATACGATAGAAGAAGCGGAAGTATATGGACCAAGCAAATATTTCGACTGCATGCTAATTGCACCTTGTTCAGGTAATACATTGAGCAAACTAGCAAATGCGATTACAGATAATGCGGTACTAATGGTTGCAAAAGCCACTTTACGGAACAATCGTCCCATCATCTTAGGAATCTCCAGTAACGATGCTTTAGGATTGAATGGTGCTAATTTGATGAAATTGTTAGTGAGCAAAAATATATACTTTGTACCATTCGGTCAAGATAATCCTACTGATAAACCTAACAGTTTGACCGCTGACTTCAGTAAGACCGAAGAAGCAATTCGGTATGCACTGATGAATAAACAACTTCAACCAATCATTATCGTGAGGAGTAATACCTAAGGTGAGACTATGAAGCTAGTCGTGCAAAAATTTGGGGGAACATCCATTCGTACCAAAGATGGTTTTGCGAAAGCAAAAATGCATATTGAAAAAGAACTTAAACTCAACCATAAAGTTGTGTGTGTGGTATCAGCGATGGGAAGGATTGGTGATCCCTATGCGACTGATACCTTAAAAAATTTAATCAAGAATAATGTTTCGAAAAAGGAACAAGACCGCTTGCTTTCCCTTGGAGAAATTATTACGAGTGTCGTATTCGCTGATTACTTACTTGAAGAAGGGATAAATGCTACTAGTTTATCAGTGAAAGAAACTGGTATTATTACTAATAATAACTTCACGAATGCGGATATTATTAAAATTGATAAAAGAATTATCATGCATAAACTCCTCCTATATGATGTTGTTGTCGTTCCTGGTTTCCAAGGACTCACAGTGGATTATGAAGTCGCTACCTTAGGTCGAGGAGGAAGCGATACTACGGCCATCGCGTTAGGATATGCCTTAAATGCCGAAAGGGTAGATATTGTAAGCGATGTGTTAGGTGTGTTTACTGTAGATCCACGCATTGTTCCAGAAGCGGTTAAAACACCTAAACTAAACTATGATGTGTTAGTAGATATGACACAAAACGGCTCCCGGATTTTACATGTAAAAGGGGCTCAAATGGCCAAAAATCATCGTATAAAACTACGGTTTGTGGGGATTGATGATTATAACTCATTCACCGAAGTAGAAGATACAGAAGTGATAGTCACTAATCTTTCTTATAAGAATGATTTCATTAAATATGAAATTATTGGTGATATAGATGATATTAATATAAAGAGTAAGGATGAGATTTATCAGGATCAAGATTACTTATATGTTCATCAAGATAATGAAGTTAAGTTAGTAAAACTATTAAATGAAGCGAATGTTGCATATAAGCGTTTTTCAGGTTACAGTAAAATTGCTTTAATTAAATACGATTCTACTAAGGAAATTACTCATTTCTTTGTTGAAACTAGTCAAGTAAAAGAAAAACTACGCGAATTGCACTATAAGTATGTGTTAAAGGGGTGAGGTAATGTTCGGTAAGATCATTACTGAAATGCTGACCCCTTTAACTTCGTGTAACGATATAGATTTAGATGTATTACAGGATTATTTAAGTTATCTATCTCAGAATTATACCGATTCGTTAATAATTAATGGTGAATTGAGCGAATTTGACAAGTTAACATATAAAAATAAACTAGCATTTGTAGAAAAGGTTGTTGCTTTAAAAAGTGCTAAAATGAAGATTTTATATCTTATTGATCGAAAAAACACATTTCTAGATAAAATCGATAAGTATATAGATGGATATATTGTAAAAAATAATCCACAAGATATAAAACAGATAAGCAATAAACCATTCATGATATATAATCCAGATTTAAACATGATTAATAAATATAAGATACAGCATATTATTCTTACTAAAGAAAACATAACATTAATCACAAGATATAAGAAACAATTTCCTGATGTTAATATCTACATTAATAAACCAGAATTCATGTTTACTGGATTAATACATGGTATTGTAACACCTATGAGTAATTTGTATGGTGATACTATTCATTTATTGATGCAACTGATAAAAAAGAAGGAATATGAATTAGCTCATGACTTGCTCTTCATTTATAAAGCACGATTTACATTATTAGAAAATTATTCAAATAAATCAAACATATTCAAATCAGCTTTAAGTAAGATTGGTATAGGTTTTAAGGTTCATAATATTGCCAAAAAGGAGTTATTAAGGTTTATTGGAGTATAAACCAAGACTTTAGAACTCCTTTTAGTTTATTTTTTTCCGAAAGTAAGATATAATAAAATACATGAAATGATTTTAATCCATACTATATAAAGCAAGAAATAGAAAGGAAGGTGAAGTCCGTATTGGACTTTCCACGTGAGTAAAGATAAAAGTGTTAAAATTAAAATCTTTGCGTTAGGTGGCATAGGTGAAACTGGAAAAAACAATTACATTGTTGAAGTTGATTCCAAAATTTTTATTTTAGACGCTGGTTTAAAATATCCTGGTGAAGATTTACTAGGAGTTGATGCGGTAATACCCGATTTTAAATATTTAATTGAAAATAAAGAGCGTATCGTTGGTTTATTTTTATCAAATGCTCATGAAGAGCATATCGGTGCCGTACCTAATTTATTAAAAGAGGTCAATGTTCCTGTTTATGCTACTCGTTTTACTATGGCATTGGTTGAAGATGCTTTACGTGAAATGGGTGAAGATGTAAGTAAATATAAATTGAATGTGATTAAGCACACTAATGTGCTTCAATTTGATGATGTAACTGTATCATTTTTTAGTACCACTCACAGTATACCTGACAGTATAGGTATAAGCATCAATACAAGTGACGGTGCGGTTGTTTATACTTCGAATTATACTTTTGAACAAACCGTAGAAAAACGTTATCAGACGAGTTATGAACAAATTGTTCAGTTAGGGAAAAAAGGTGTTTTAGCTGTATTATCGGACAGTTTATCTGCTCATAATGTGGGACATACGACTGGGGAAAGTTTCTTTATCTATGAAATTAGTAAATATATTTCACAATCTCCTAGTCGGGTTATTGTCTCAGTATACTCATCGGATTTACAACGGATTCAAAAAATTATAAATGTAGCGAATGAGCACAACAAAAAGATTGCGATTATTGGGCGCAAGATGCAACGGATTGTTGATATCGCTGTCAAAATGGGATATCTTAAGTTTCCGACACCTGGAATGCTAGTTAATTTAAAATATATCGATGAGACCAACGACAATAATTTACCAAACTTGGTAGTACTGGCGACAGGTGAACGGCATGAGCCATTTGATGCGTTAATAAGAATGAGTCGTAAACTTGATCGCTTAATTAATATTGAACCTACTGATACCATTATTATCGCTAGTCCTGCTGTACCTGGTACGGAAATCAAAGCAGCTCGTACTCTTGACATTCTTTATCGGACAGGCGCTAAAGTCATCACGATCAACAAGAGTTATTTACCTTTACCGCATCCCTCCGCAGAAGATATCAAATTAATGATAAACTTACTTAAACCCAAATACATTATTCCCATTATCGGTGAATATCGTCATCAGTATGCTCACACAAAATTAGCGGAAGAAATGGGCTATGATACGGAAAACATCATAATCCTTGATAATGGTATGGTAGCTGAGTTTGAACAAGGGGAGTTAGTAAGTATTAGCGCAGATTTAGAGGTTGACCAAATCTTAGTTGATGGCTTAAGCGTAGGCGAAATCAGTAGCGTGGTATTAAAGGATCGGGTGCTCTTAAGCCAAGATGGTATCGTCTTAGCGATAGCTACTTTAGATGCGAAAACCAAGAAGATTATCGCTGGTCCTGAGATCGTTTCCCGCGGTTTTATCTATGTCAAGGATAATGAGGAAATGATTAATGAAATCTCCCAAATCATGGTTTCAACGATAACTGAAGGCACCACTAATCCACGCACTCTTGATATGAATAAACTTAAGAATGATATTAAAGATAAGATTAGTAAGTATTTATATAAAGAAACAAAACGTAAACCGATTGTAATGCCAATTATAAATGAAATTTAAGCATGGATAAAATCCATGCTTTTTTATTTGTAAAAAGAAATTTATTCTACGAGAATTCGCCATTTTTTTGATATCTACTTCGTTAGAATTAGATAAGAAAGAAGGTGATATCTTGTCAAAAGAGAAGAAACGAAAAACCAATGATGAAAAGACCAAAGAGGGGTTGGTCTATTTTGAGATATGGGGTCTATTTTTTATTTTAATTTCTTTAATTCTTATTTCTCAGTTAGGCTTAGTAGGTAGAAGTTTAAATACTTTAGTCAAAATGATCTTTGGTGATTGGTATTGGCTTATTCTCCTCTTTTTGTTTTATTATGGGATAATGATGATAATTCGACATGAGTTTATCACTTTTTCCTCGATAAAAATCAAAGGTTTTTTATTTATAAGTGCAGGTTTACTAA
>JAAZCR010000036.1 GCA_012513195.1 Bacilli bacterium
AATCTCTTCTTGGATTTCATGATGGTCGGTAATAATTAAATCACAGACACTATCATTAACATATTTTCCTTCAGCAAGCCCTGTGATACCACAATCGACGGTTATAATTAACGAAAAACCTTCTTTGATAATATCTGTGAAAGCATCTAAGTTTGGACCATATCCTTCCAAAAAGCGATTGGGAATATAGTAATGGACGTCCCCACCCAATCGTTTTATAGTTTTATATAAAATGGCCGTTGCAGTAACTCCATCCACATCATAATCGCCATAAATCATAATCTTTTCGTGGTTTTCGATGGCACGTTCAATACGTTCAACGCATTTTTCCATATCATTAAAGAGATATGGATCATATAAGTCCAACGCATTCCCGAAGAACTTCTTGTGATCAGCGATATTTCGATTATTACATAAAACCGTAAATAACTCTTCTTTAGTTTTTACCACTTCTGGATAGAGAAGTTTCCATTTACAGGATGAGTCAAACATTTATATCACCTTTTTTTATCATAAAAAACCACTTTAATAATTATAATTGTATAGGAAAAACTACGTTTTGAAAAGGTGAAAACGTTGAAAAAACATACATTTATACAAGGCACCCTAATCATGATGATTGTAGGGATGATAGTTAAAATACTTGGTCTACTAAATAGAATGTTAATCTCCCGTCTTTTAACTGATGAGGGCGTAGGTATTTACCAAATGGTCATGCCTACTTATTTATTGCTCATCACTTTAGCACAATTAGGTTTTCCAGTAGCGATAAGTAAATTAATTAGTGAAAATAACATTTACCATAAACATCAAAATCGCGCTATTGTCTTAAATGCGGTTAAAATCAGCATCATAAATAGCGCGATTTTAATTAACATTTTGATATTTTCAGCCAAGTTCTTAGCAGTAAATCTTTTAAATGATGAACGCACCTTTTTACCTTTACTAGCCCTAACCATTTTCATTCCGTTAGTATCATTCACTAGTATCTTAAGAGGATATCTACAAGGTTATAAAAATATGAGTATTCCTAGTATCGCACAACTCATCGAACAAGTATTTCGAATCACCAGTTGCGTTATTCTTATTATAATTCTTCTCCCAATAAGTGTTGAACTAGCGGTAGTAGGAATAATTATATCATTATCTATTGGTGAATTAAGTTCCGTAATCTATATGTTATATAAGATTAAAAATAAAAGACCTTGGAATACCTTCCTCTTCTCGAGAGATGAACGCATAATTGATGATAACTTAACGAAGGATATCTTGAGTATTTCCATACCATCAACAGGTAGTCGCTTAATCGGAAGTATTGCCCATTTTTTTGAGCCCATTATCTTTTCAATCGCTCTTATGAGTATTGGTTATTCTAATCTCGAAGTAACTAATATTTATGGACAAATAACAGGTTATACTCTAACTCTCCTCCTTGTTCCATCTTTCTTTAGTTTTGCGTTATCGCAACCACTACTTCCTATCATCGCTGAAGCTTATGCTGAGCGCAATCATACCAAGATTAGTCACTACTTTAATCTATCAATTTTCTTATCATTTATCATTGGTCTATTATTTACAATTATAGTCTCATTATATCCTAACGATCTAATGAAGCTTTTCTTTAATACAACTGAAGGTACAAGATTTTTAATTTATATGGCTCCGTTATTTATTATTTTCTACTTCCAACAACCAATATCATCGACTTTACATGCACTAAATAAAACCAAACATGCAGTCATATCTACATTTATAGGTTCAGCCTTAAAACTCTTATTAATCTATACATTAACCTCAAGAGAAAATATCAATGTGCATGGATTAAACATTGCGATTATTGCGAATGTCTATTTTGTGACTCTATATGATTACTACCTGCTAACTAAGAATATTAAGATAAATTATAACTTCCGCACTATAGTTCAATGTATTCTTTTAGGAATTTTTACAGTTATCTTAGGATTAATATTTAAGAAAGTTAGTTTACCTTATTATATAAGTATATTAGTTTTAACCATAGTCTACTTATTCATTTTACAAGTGTTAAATATCGGAGATTTCCAAAAAATAAGAGGACAGTTATTTAACCATCCTCACAATAAATAGTTCATCATTCTCATAGTTCGCATAAAGAATCTCTTTGATATCATTATATCCCTTTTCCTTTAATAATCTCATTACTTCTTCTTCTGTAATATCAACGTATTGAAAATTCTCCTTAATGATATTACCTGAAATAATTAAAGGAAGGGGTGAGATTTTACTTTCTCCTTTTTTAAATACTGACAATGTCCCATCAACTTCTAGAATAGCGAAATCAACCTCAGAGATTGAACGTACTGAACGATCACGAAGTTGATTAATAAGATCATCAAAGGAATAGTTCTGTTTCTTCATTTCTTGATAATTGATTTGTCCATTAGCGATGATAACTGAAGGTGTCCCTTCTAGTTTATCCCTCAACTTCGCATTCTTTAATGTTAAGTAACTCAGTCCTTTTTGAAGAAGTACTAAGATTAAAATAGTTACCACTGAGTAGAAAAAGGGACGATCGAGATTTTCAATCGCTAAAGCGATGATTTCCGCAATCATTAAAAAGACCACTAAATCAATGATGCTTAACTCCCCTAATTCCCGTTTCCCCATAACTCTAAAGGTAATGTAAACAATGATGTAACTTAAGATGACACGGATGATTACTTGGAGTAATTCATACATAACCTGCACCTCGATATGTTAATTCTAAATATTTAATAATTATCATATATTTTATTAGTAATACCTAATCAATTATTAAATATTTATTAGAAAGGAAGAACATAAATGTTAAAGCGGGATTTATTCATAATCTTAGTATGGTTTATCATTTCGCTTATTATACTCACGATCACTACAATCCTAGTGTATACGCAAGTGATTAATATATCAGGTCGGTCCATTTTTCTATTTATTAATGGTGTTTTACTATTTCTTACCTTAGGTTTCTTAGTAGGCAATGTTAAACAAAAGAAAGGCTTAATAAATGGCATCTTATATGGTTTAGTAATTGTGATTATACTCATGTTAATCCAAGTCTTAGGTTTTAATGATAAGTTAACCCTTAATCTTCTCGCCAAATACTTAGTATTCATTCTATCAACTGCTGTTGGTGGTAGTTTAGGAGTTAACTTTAAGCCTATCGTTAAATAAAAATATTATATAAAATAAATAAAACTTAGTTTATTGTACTATTTAAATATCGTAATATATGTTATATTATTTGTGATAATAATCCTTCGCACACAAAAGCCTTAAGCCAACACTAATAGAAGCTTATTATGATACTTATAAAGATATTTATGATAATAGCTATATTGATTTAGTAGTAAAAGATTTCAATAATCAAGAAATA
>JAAZCR010000311.1 GCA_012513195.1 Bacilli bacterium
ATTTATAAGCTTCATGATGATCCTTACCTAATAACTTAATCTCACCCTTATCGGGAACTATTAAATTACATATACATTTAATCGTAGTAGTTTTACCACTACCATTAGGTCCTAAGATACCACAGATAGTACCTTGTTTAATATTAAATGAGATATCATCAACTGCTTTTACATCTCGATAATGTTTTACGAGATTTGTGACTTCTATTGCGTTCAATTCTTTCACCTCTAATAATTTTTTTATAAGTATAACTTATTTTGGGAGAAAATGTAATAGGTTTATGAGAAAAATGTTAAGTTTAGAATTTTAAATAGTTTTATAAACAGTCGTTAGTATATAACTGTTCTATAATTTTTGGTGTGGGTGAATAAACTCACACCAAAGATTATAGAACCAGATTTTCATATCTTAGCCATTTTTTTAAAGATCGTCTCTTTTGTCAATGTAAGCCTTTACATTAACTGTTTTATGTGATAAACTACAAATGATTATGAAAATATTCACAAAATCTGGTGATAATATGATTTATTTCGACAACGCTGCAACAACTCATAAACCACAAGAAGTAATCGATGCTGTTAGAATAGCTTTAAACACATTTGGTAATGCAGGAAGAGGAAACTCAGTTGAAGCATTAAATGCTTCAAGGGTTATATATGAAACTCGAGAAAAATTATGTGCATTATTTAACGCAGAATCTCCCAAGCAAATTGCTTTCACTTATAATGCCACAATGAGCTTAAATATCGCTATTAAAGGTTTATTACAACCAGGTGATCATTGTATTTCTACCGTCTTAGAACATAACTCTGTTCTAAGACCTTTATATGAATTAGAAAAGTTAGGAGTAGAAGTATCCTTCGTTAATTGTGATGCTGATGGTAATCTAATTTTAGATAATATAGAAGAACTTATAAAACCGAATACTAAAGCCATTATCTGCACTCATGCTTCAAATGTAACTGGTAATCTAGTAAATATCGAATATATTGGCCAAATCGCGAAAAAATATGGTTTAGTTTTTATCGTTGATGCAGCTCAAACAGCAGGCTTGATTCCCATTGATGTTAGGTCATATAATATTGATATTTTATGCTTTACGGGTCATAAATCTTTATTAGCTCCTCAAGGTATTGGTGGTATTTATGTTAGAAAAGGACTTAACTTAAAACCACTTATTACTGGCGGAAGTGGTTTTGATTCCTTTAATAAAGAACATCCTGATTTCATGCCTAGCCATTTAGAAGCAGGGACTATTAATAGTCATGGAATCGCAGGATTAAATGCAGGATTAAGTTACATTGAAAAAAATGGTATTGATAACATAAGACGATATGTTCAAGAGTTAACTTGGTTATTCTATCTAGAAATTAAAAAACTTGATGGAATTAAAGTATATGGTAATTTTCATAGTAGAGAAAGATGTCCAATTGTTTCAATAAATGTTCTTGATTATGACTCTGCTTATATTAGTGACATATTAATAACTAAATATCATATCGAAACAAGATCTGGGATTCATTGTGCTCCCTTAATCCATAAAGCTCTTGGTACTAGTAATCAAGGAGTTGTAAGATTCAGTTTTTCGCATACTAACACAGAAGATGAAATCATCTATGGTATCAAAGCCCTTAAAGCACTATTGAGGGATTTATAAAAATACAAGGAAGAGGTAGGAGAGCATGAAGTATTTAAAAGAAAAAAAATATCTAATTCTTGCAGGGATTATATGTGGTATTGTCGCAATGTTACTTGCCATCTTTGATAATCCCAAAAACATGGCAATATGTGTTGCTTGTTTCATACGAGACATCGCAGGAGCACTTGGATTACACCGAGCGACTGCCGTTCAATTTGTTAGACCTGAAATAATCGGAATTGTGCTTGGTGCTTTAATCATAGCTCTATGCACAAAAGAGTACAAATCAATTGGTGGATCTAGCCCAATGATTCGGTTCTTATTAGGGATAATGATGATTATTGGTGCACTAGTATTCTTAGGTTGTCCATTAAGAATGATCTTAAGAATGAGTGCTGGTGATTTAAATGCTTGGGTTGGATTAGTAGGTTTTGTGCTTGGAGTAGGTACAGGTGTTATTGCCTTAAGGATGGGGTATACTTTAGGTAAAAATCATGAAACTAATCTGACAAGTGGATTCGTTGCTCCTTTCTTATTAGTTGTCATTTTCATTTTAGCACTTACGACTAACTTACTCTTTCAAAGTGAATCTGGTCCTGGTAGTATGCACGCTCCTGTCTTAATATCATTAACAGGTGGACTAGTATTCGGTGCAGTTGCGCAAAGATCACGAATGTGTTTTGGTGGTGCTTTCCGCGACAGCATCATGATTAAGAATTTCGATAAACTATTAATTATCGGAGCGTTATTTATTGTGATGTTGATCTATAATATCGCAAGTGGTAACTTTAATTTTGGTTTTAAAGATCAACCAATTGCTCATACTGAATGGTTATGGAACATCCTCGGTATGTATGTTGTTGGATTTGCTGCTGTACTTGCAGGTGGATGTCCACTTCGACAATTAATCTTGACAGGACAAGGTTCCTCAGATGCGGCAGTCACTGTTTTAGGAATGTTTGCTGGTGGAGCACTTGCTCATAACCTAAATCTTGCTTCAAGTGCTACTGGTACAACATTAAATGGTCGAGTGGCAGTATTAATCTGTCTCGCACTTTTATTCATAATCGCTTATTTAAACCGTCGTCAAGAAGCAAATGCATAATAAAAACAGTGAAACTCTTAATTACTTGTCCAACTACCAGCGATGTTATTGCGTTAGAAAAATACTGCCATCAATATAACGTACCAGGAAGAATAATACCTACACCGCGCAAATACTCCAGTGGTTGTGGTTATGCTTGGTATACCGATTTAGAATATAAAGAGATAATACTCCAATTAATGAATAAACATCAAATTGATTATGACGATATATATGAACATATAGAATGAAAAAAGCCTAAGGTTCTAAAAGAATCTTAGGCTCTTTTCATTTGAGGAGATTAATTATGGCATTATGGTATTATTTTGGATTTGCTTAATTTGCTTTTTTAGCTTTTTCTTCTTGTAAATCGCTCTAATTCCAAAACCAATACCCGTACCAGCAGCACCAAATGGTAAAATCGCAATTATCGCAAGTAATAAGAATTTTAAGACTTCTACGAAAGCATTAAGTGAGCCAATAAATACTTTGCCAACGGTGGAGATGTATCTACTTTCGGTAATAATAGTGAGATATGTTTTATAACTTGGTCTCTCGTCATTTGCTTGCGCTGTAGCTTCAATTCGATAGGTAGTGCCAGGTTTTAAATCTTTAAATTCAAATTCCCCTTGATCGTATTGATAGATGGTTTTACTAATCTCATCAACTTTTTTACCATCAAGTAAGAGCGTAACTTTGACTTCAATTATTTTATCATGTTTATTGCTTATGATAATAGTAGCGCTATTATTCGTTGTTGTATAATCAGCAATACTGGGAGCTTCTGTTTGTGGTAGAATCGCATTTAGATTATCAACTTTTGTAATAGTTAAATTGATGGTTGAGTATTCTACAAGACTATCATATTGATTGAGTTTTAATTCAATTTGTTCCATTTCAGCTTCAACATCGAGGAGTTGTTCAACAATTTCAGTTCGTGTTTTTGTATCTGTAGCTTCTTCATATAACTCTAATAAACGCGTATGTTGTGTTTGTAAAGCGATGAGTCTTGCTTGATAGGTAATATAAGTGTTAGTAATATCTTCACTGTTTAATACATAACTTACTGTTTCTCCTTGAGTTTGAATATGACTAATAAAATCAGTAAGATTATCTGTTTTTACTCTTAATGTGGCTTTAATAATATCAGTAGATATCTCAAGTGACTCAACATATGCATCATAATCAGTTAATTTATCAGTGATGTTTTCATATGCTTCACTTGGATTAGTAGAAATAAGACTAATTCGAGCCTTGTAGATTACTTTTCGATTTTCCTGTGGTGCTAGGTTAGATAAGTTTGCTCTCTCACCATCGGGTGCAGGAGTGTTATCGACAGGAAGATTGTCATTTGGAAAGTCATCATTATGCTCCGTACGATCTTTAGCACACCCTACTACTAGTACTACTAATAAAATTAGAATCAGGAATCTCAAAATTTTTTTCATATAAAATCCCCTTTAATTATAAGCATAGTCATATACTTCATTGTAAATGAATAATATTGGGTAATTCTATTAATAAGTACGTAAATAGCACTATTATAGTTAGTTAAAAAATAAAAAACTTTAGATAACTATTCATATTTTTGGTTGGATTTTTATAGATAACTATTAAAATCAATATCTACAAAAGGTATATCGTTAATAATGCGTTCACGATAAAAATCCACATAACGTTTTGCGTATGGTTCATTTTCTAAATCACTACTTCTATGAAAGACAATATATAAAACCATTTCTCTTAATTTAAGGAAATCAGTTATCGTAAGAAAATCTTCTTTGTTAAGATGGTTTTCGCTCTTGTATCCTTCCATAAATAATGACATAAATTTATCTGCTGTTTCATTGCGTTTATCAGTATCTTGTATACCTTGAACATAATAGAAGAGGGCAATCGCAATATCACTGATAAAATACATGTAACTGGTATCATCAAAATCAAACACGCAAAGTTCATCATCTTTGACAAAGAAATTCCCCATATGAATATCTGTATGTATTAAACCATAGTTATTGCTATTTGTGGAATATTGCTTAATCTTATTAATTAAACTCATAAATTTACCATGAATTATCGCATCATTTTTATCTAAATATTTATGCGCATTAATAAATAGGGGATCTTCATACCATTGATATCGTTTAGTTTCTTTAGCTTGGTATGTTTTGGTTAATTGATGAAATCGTCCGATTGTTTTACCATAGTTAATAAAAAATCTATCCGTTAAAGAATCTCTGGTTGGTCTTGTCCCAGGAACTTTATGATATACAGAGATGGTAAAGTATGATCCATCTAGACAATTGACTTTTTCCACTAAACGATTATTAATTGATTTTATTGGTAAAGAGACATTAGCTTTATTTTCAGCCAAGTAATTGACAAAATCGAGTTCTGCTTCTACTTGTTCAAGTGATCGATGAGAACTATGGGAAATACGCATGATATAATCAGTGTTATTCTTCGTGAAACCATAAATATAATTTTCAAAACCACCAACCATATATAAGTCTTGTGCTTGAATATCATAGTATTTACTTGCTTCTATTAAGATTTTCTCGTTAAATAAAGTGTGAATGTATTTTTCCATGTTATCCTCCTATTATTGTTAATAGAATGATAGCACATTTAGACAAAAAAGGTAAATATTTTTCATGACAATAGCGCTTTTATTTGTTATACTAGATTCAACAAAATATTTACTTCGATTATAGGGGGAATATAATGAAACTAAATTACAAACGTACAATTCTCGTAGGATTTGCATTCTTTTTAATTCAATGTTTCTGGTCAGCGTATGATGCTATTATTCCAATCATTTTGAAGAACAAATATGGTATGAGTGAAACTGCCAATGGTTTCATCATGTCACTTGACAACATTCTCGCTTTATTTATGTTACCGCTCTTTGGTAGTATATCAGACAAAGTAAACACTCGCTTTGGTCGAAGAACTCCTTTTATTGTTGGAGGAACTATCCTTGCGGTAATTTTCTTTAATATTTTAGGTCTAGTGGATGTCTTATGGTTATTTATCTTAGTGTTGCTTTTAACTTTAATTAGTATGGCAACATTTAGATCTCCAGCTGTCGCCTTAATGCCCGACGTCACTTGTAAACCTCATCGCTCTAAGGCTAATGCGATTATCAATCTCATGGGTACAATTGGGGCTATGATTGTGTTAGGACTAGGAATTGTTTTTAAAACTAGTGAGGTAGGCAAAACAGAGTTTAGTGATTATATTCTAGCAGTAACTTCTGTAATGTTACTGGCACTTATCATCTTCATATTGACCGTTAGAGAACCTAAATGGGCTCAAGAAATGCAAGAGAATACCGTTAAGTATTTTGGTGATAAAGAAGCGGAAGAACGAGAAATTTATGGTGGTGGATTATCACCAGAACAAAAACGTTCATTAATTTTAATCCTTGTCTCTGTTGCTTTATGGTTTATCGGATATAATGCGGTTATCTCTAAGTATTCTCTTTATGCAACCCATGTTATTAAACAAGATTTTAACCTCACACTAATAATTGCTCAAGGAGCAGCCATCATCGCCTACTTCCCAGTAGGATTTATCGCTAGTAAAGTAGGTAGACGGAAAACCATCCTCGCAGGGGTAATCATGTTAACAGCGGCTTTCTTTATGGCTATCTTCATTACTGAACATTCACCAGTATACTTAATGTACATTCTCTTTAGCTTAGCAGGTATTGCATGGGCAACCATTAACGTTAATTCCTTCCCGATGGTAGTCGAACTTGCTAAAGGTAGTGATGTTGGTAAATATACAGGATACTATTATACAGCCAGTATGGCTGCTCAAGTAGTAACACCTACATTAGTTGGTATAATTATGGATATAGCCAATAGTTATCGACCTTTATTCCCATATGCGACTATCTTTGTTGGTTTAGCGTTTGTGACGATGTTCTTCGTACGTCATGGTGATGCCAAACCACAACCAAAAGGGTTACTCGAATCATTAGATGTTGATGTAGATTAATATTATTAAAGCCTACTATCAGGTGATGATAGTAGGTTTTTTAGTTTATAATGATTGTAATATTTACTATTTTGTCATATAATCACACATGCAGTAACTAGTTGGAGGATAATTATGAAGAAGAAAATAGTCATACTAGCAATTCTATTTATTCTTAACATCTTACTTATAGGTTGCCAACATCGCTTAACAACAACCACAAATGTAACAACTGAAAGTACCACAACAACGACACAAGAGACAACTACCACAGAACCGACGGAAGAGTTTAAATCAATTGCTGATGTTATTAATAGTCCCCTAGGAGATTTATATAAAGTACGTGCTACGGTTGTTGGAACGACACCAACAGGGGTGCTTATCTATGATGAAACTGGATTTATCTACATCAATTTAGGTAGTAATCCTAGTGTTAGTGTCAATGATTATATTGAAGTTTATGGTCGAACAATTTCATACAATGATACAGTAGAATTTAATGAAGATACAATTATTTCGGTCTTAGGTATTAATGAACCTTACACATTTTTAGCTAGAGAACTCCGAAATCAAGATGTAGATAATTATCTTAATAATTTTAGAGTAGGAGATTTCTTAAGAATCACAGGCAACATTAACGTTAATGGAAAATTAGTTAGTTTAAGTATTCCTTATTCTAATGTAATGTTAACACTATTAAGTAATGATATTGATTTTAGTAATTATAATAATACAGAGGTAACCGTTGACGGGTTCGCTTTATTTGTAAATGGTTCCTCCACTAAATATCTTAACATTTTAGTCACAGAAGTAATACCTCGGGAAGTAACCCCAGAATACTTACCATTAACGATTTTATCAATTAATGACTTACATGGTTATGTTGAGCGAAGCATAAACAGTAACGGACATTATAGTGGTATTTCCCGCATGTCCTATTTAGTAAACAAGATTCGTAATGAAAACCCATTAGATGATGTAGTGTTAATCGCCAATGGTGATATGTTTCAAGGTACGGCCATCTCCAATTTAACCTACGGTGAATCAGTAATTAAAGCAATGAACATGATGGGTTTTGATATGATGGGAATCGGTAATCATGAATTTGACTGGGGACTTGAAACCATCTTAAAATACTTTGATAATGATGAAAGTAATGGCGAAGCTAACTTTCCTTTAATTAATTCCAACATTTATTATAAAAATTCTAAGCAACTCGTTACCGTAGAAAATGGAAAGGTCTTTGATTCTTATATAATTAGTCGAGAAGGAATTAATG
>JAAZCR010000037.1 GCA_012513195.1 Bacilli bacterium
ATAGCGACCTTTTGCGCTTCACCACCAGATAGTTCAATTCCCCCTTCACTAAAACTCTTTGTATATAAGCTATTAATACCATTTGGTAATTGATTCAATTTATCCTTTAAACCAACTTTACAAGCGACTTCATAGGCAATCTTTTCATCACCATCTTCATTTAAAATGTTTTCTTTTAAAGTGTAGGCAAAAAGTTTATAATCTTGGAAAACTGCACTAATTTGCTTAATGTATGAGTTATACTCGTATTCATAGATTGATACACCATTTACGAGAATATCACCTTCATTGGGTTTGTATAAACGACATAATAATTTTATTAATGTTGATTTCCCTGCCCCATTCAATCCAACAATCGCAATTTTTTCATGAGGTTCAATCGTAAATGAGACATTTTTAAGAATATATTCCTTACTTCTAGGATAACTAAATGAAACATGGCGGAATTCTATGGTTTTTATTTCTTCTGTTAATGGAATAGAACCAAATTGCTCTTCTTCCTCTAATTCTATTAGTTGGATGAATGGACCCAAATATTGCAGCATTTGTAAATAAGTAATACCAACATCAATCATTTTCGTTACCGTTTGACTAAAAGATAAAGCACAGGAAATATATAGAGAAAATGTACTAATAGGTAATTTGTTCTTAATTGTTTTTAAAGCAACTAAAATATAAATTAAGGCTGTTTGGATATGGTTAGTAATTTGAGCACCAGTGGCAAGTGAACCCATTACCGCAAAAAATCGCTGAATATATTTTTGCGTTTCGCTAGCATAAATTATATTTTTCTGCTGTAATAGTTGACCAATGGAATACATTCGATAATCCTTAGCTCGTTTTTCATCAAGGATAGTGTTATAAAAATAACCGAATTTACGATTTATTGGGATTAAATCATGATAGAATTTGATTTGTGTTTTCATAGATAACAGTAAAAGAACAACATTGACAATTATTGCTGCTACTAAGACGACTACTATCCAATAATCAAATAGTAAGATTATTGTTATTAATCCAAGTAAAGTGAAAAAGTATTGAAGTAATTGGGAAACAGAGTTAAGAAAGTTTGAGATAGTATTTTTGTTTTCAATTGCAAATTTAGCTCGTTCTTTTAAATCAAGATAATGCGGATCTTCTAAATAAGCAAAAGGAAGACGCATTAATTTACTCGTAACTTGTACATGAACAGCTTCTTTAAGTGCTGTTTCTTCTACTTCAATTAACCGTTTAAACAACTTATTTAAGAAATTAAAGATCAAATTTATGAGGACAATTAACCCACCTATGATTATAGATAATTGATAATCTTTCTTTTCGAGAGAATTTATGATAAGTGAAAGTGAATAAGCATTAAAGATGTTTAACCCACTTAAAACCAATGCTTGGAATAAGATAATATAAAAATAACTTTTATGGGCTTTATAAGCAAATTTAATGAATTTAAAAAATACTCTTTTTGGTTTATTCATAAGTATTCTCCTCAACTTGATAATATTTGCTTTGGGTCATAAACATCTCATAATACTTACCCTTTAACGCCATTAACTCTTCGTGAGTTCCATATTCACTTAAACCTTGTTCCGTAAATAAAGCAATCTTATCACAAAACTTCGTTGATGCTAAACGATGAGAAATATAGATTGCTGTCTTATCTTTCACTAAATTATCAAACGATTCATAGATTTCTGCTTCTGCTAGCGGGTCTAAACTAGCTGTTGGTTCATCAAGAATTACCATATTAGCATCTTTATATAAACTTCTCGCAATTACGAGTTTTTGGTTTTCTCCACCTGACAGTTCAATTCCTGTTTCATCGATGATTTTTAATAATTGCTGATCATAGCCTTTGGGTAATGATTTGATTTTATTACTTAAATTAACCAAATTAATACAAGTTATGCCACGTTCTTTATCTTCTAAAGTATTATCGGTACCAATGACATTTTCTAATACAGAACCAGCGTAAATGAAGACATCTTGATATACTACAGAAAACATCTTCCAATACTCATTGCGGTCAAACTCTTTAATGTTAAAGCCATTTACCAAGATTTCACCTTCATCAACATCAAATAATCCTGTAATAAGTTTCACTAAGGTTGATTTACCTGCTCCATTGGTTCCGACAATGGCTAATCGTTCACCCTTATTAATCTTAAAATTGAAGTTCTGAAGAATCCATTTATCAGTATTTGGATATTTAAATGAGACATTACGGAACTCGATTTCTAATGTTTCCGTTTTAGGTAAAGCTTTACGATTACCATATGACGCAAAGTATGATGTATCATCCATAAACAGATAATAACTCTTACAATAATTCGCATCGACTTGTAAAGTGCTAAGAATTTCTGTTAATCTTCTTAATGTCGACGACAAACCAATAACAGCACCTACATATAAAGCAACTTCACCTAATGTAATCATGTTATTAAAATAACCATAAATTATGAAGAAGTAAGCTACACCATCTTGAATGAGTAACATCAGTAATTCTAATAAGCCAATCGCAAACTTTTTATTCGCGATATCTTTTATTACATTAATATAGTCATTAGCCTTACGACGATAATCTCCTATTAACTTATCTTTGAGATTAAACATGCGAATATCCTTACCATAGGAAAAATCATAACAAACATCATAAAAGTACTGTTTTTGTCGAAAGGCGCGAGCACGGTCTTCTTTACGTTTATCGACATATTTCGCAATCTGTTTGTTTACAATCACAGTAATTATTGTACCGAAGATACAAGCAACAAAAATTAATGGTTGAAAAAGACCGATGATAATACAATAAAGAATAACAGAAAAGATTGTTGGTAAAAAGCGGAAGAACCCGTGATAAATATTCTCAAAACCTATGTTGTTGCTGTCAAGAGCTGTAAAAGCTACTTTAGCTTTATCAACAAACTGTGGATCCTCTAAATAAGGATAAGCAATTTCATGGTATCTTTTATTTATTTTTGCAAATTCTTTTAACCTTACCCCAACAAAATATCCCATATCATAAAACTCACCAATAGTCGCAATAACACCTCAAAGCAATGATATGCTAGTTAAAATAATAATGGTCTTTACAATTTCAGTATCATTACTACTTGAAACAAGAAAATCAATAATAAAGCGAGGAATAAAGGCTGCAACTACAGGAAACATACCGGCAAATAACATGTTGATAAACATCATAAAGAAAGGAAAATATCTTTTCTCTGTAAGAAGTAGTTTTAACTGTCGTTTTACTACATACCATGTCGTCATCTTTTTATCTTCCATACATCACTTCTCCATCTTAATTTTTGTTATCATTATATCATTAACAAATATGTCTTGCTAGCAACCGTTAGTATATATTACTAAACCGTTAGTTGAATAATACGAAACTATTAGTTGAGTTAAAAACAATACACTCAAAGTTGAGTGCTAACACGATTTGGATTCTAAGTTTTACCACCATATAACTATATTGGTTGATGAACTAGTATTTAATCAAATAAATTATGTCAAATTTTGTCGATGAATATATATAATCAAGTATGTATAGTTGTTACAAAACGGAATAATATCTAAATATTATTTTTTTTGACAATATTTTTATTATCCTAAAATCAATAAAAAAGCCCCTCATGATAAACAAATTACCAAGAGGGGCTACTTTTATACTTAGTATTATTATTCCATTTCTCGGAACCATTATACTACTTGAACATCATATTTTAATACTTGATACCCTAATTTGGTTATTTCATTAATAATATTCTGAATACTTATAACATCTTCATTAAATATAAACTTTACTTTACTTGCATTAAATAAAACTTTAATGGAATCTTTTTCTACCCCATTAACTTTACGTATTAAAGATTCAATCTTTTGCGTACAAGAAGGACAAACTAATGGTTCTAAGTAAATGATTGCTTTTTTCATATTTCCACTCCTTTATTACTTATGTTTATACTTTAATAACCGCATGCTATTTAAAATAACGGCTAATATACTTGCTTCATGAACAAACATTCCTATAGACATATTCATCCAATCACTAAAAATCAAACTTACCAATAACATAGTTACAACAATTAATGCCATGGCTATATTTTGTTTCATAGTTTTTACTATTCTTCTCGATAGTTTTAATGCTAGCGTTAAAGAGTTATAATCATTGTTGATTAGAACAACATCGCTAGTTTCGATCGCAACATCAGTGCCACTTTCTAGAGCGATTCCAATGTTCGCACGTGCTAATGAGGGACTATCATTTACCCCATCACCAACAAACGCGACTTTTCTCCCTTGTTTTTGAAGGTTATCTATGTACTTAACTTTATCTTCTGGCAACATACCACCATATGCTTCTGTTATACCTAAATCTTTCGTAAGAAGATTTACCGAACCTTGATTATCACCAGATAAAACGACAAAATGCTTTATTCCAGATTTTCTTAAGTTCGTTAACTCATTTTTTACCGTGGGTCTAATTTGATCTCTTATTCCGATTAATAAGCGACATAGACCATTAACACTTACAAGTACAATAGTATGCCCATTAAGCATTAATTCCTTTACATCTTTATATACAATATCAGAAATTGCAACACCTTCTTTTTCTAAGAAGTTTAAATTGCCTACAATAATATGATTATTATCGATAATACCTTTTAATCCTCCACCTTTAACAACATTTACTTCTTGCACTGATAATTGATTAGTTTCTTTAAAATAATCAATTATCGTCTTGGCAATAGGGTGATCAACTGTTCTTTCGATACTTACTAACAAAGATTTAATATATTGAATATTATCTTCATCATAAACCCTGATTTCGTTAACTTGTGGTTTACCAATTGTTAATGTTCCCGTTTTATCAAAGATCATTGTGTCTACTTTGTTAAAAGCATTAATTACATCACTACCCTTAAACAATATACCACTTTTTGCTCCTCGACCTATTCCAGCCACATTAGCCACAGGAATACCAATCACCAATGCACCAGGGCATCCTAACACAAGAATCGTGATAGCTAATTCAATATTTAAACTTACTAGATATACAATAAACGCGATTAATAATACTAGTGGTGTATAATACTTCGCAAATTTATCGATAAAACGCTCTGCATGGGATTTTGCGTCTTGGGCTTCTTCGATTAATTCAATGATTTTGCTGAAAGTAGTGTTTTCTCCCACTCGTTCAGCAATGATATGTAAAGAGCCATTATCAACAATTGTACCTGCATAAACTTTACAACCAATTGTTTTATGTACTGGTATAGATTCACCAGTAATACTCGCTTCATTAATATAACCTTCACCAAATATTACAACACCATCGACGGGTATTTTATTGCCTGTTTTAACAAGTAGTTTATCACCAACACGTACTTTATTCACATCAACTTCTTCATAATCACCTGTTTCTGTTAATCGCCAAGCGCTTTCGGGAGCCATTTCAATAAGTTCTTTAATGGCTGAGTGCGTTTTTGATAAGGTTCGTTGTTCTAAGTAAGCACCAAAGAGAAATAAAAAAGTTACAATAGCAGATTCTTCAAAATTACTTATTATCAATGCCCCTATTACCGCAATAGTTACTAATAGTTCAATACTAACAACTTTTATTTTAAGTGCTTGGAATGCTTGAATCATGATGGGCAATAGCCCTAATAATGATGCACATATCAATAGAATTGATTCTAATTTTTCATGATCTACCAAATTCTTACTTATAAAAATCATTACGATTAGTATGCCACTTATCAAGGTTATTAAGTGCTTTTTCCTTAATATTTTATATACCATTTCTTCACACCTACTCTTATCTGTGATAGGAAGCATCTATCATTTGTAATAATCGATATACTGTTTCATATGTTTCGCATACATCATTTGGAACTTTATAATTATCCGTAACTTCTCTTAATTGCATAAACAAAGTATGCAAAGTATTTTCACTATCGTTTGCTAATATTAGCATGATTTCATTGAAAAGACGTTGTACTTCATGAAGTTCTAGATGATGAGCACCATGAACTCTAGCTACAACTGGTATATAGTTACTTAATAATTTTAAGTTCATATTGTTTAATTTCATGAATTCTTTATTTTTCATATGCTACCTCGCTTTTTTCTATTTTTTTAGACAACTCTATTATAGATATGAATAATATAAAAATTATTGACACTAGTCAATTTTACGATTTTTATATAACTACTTAAAGAAATATATGATTTTGATCAAATTTATAATAAAAAATAGCGGTTCATACCGCTATTAATTCTTTCTTAATATATAATTAACCATTAAATAAAACTATTTTATACTATACATCTATATGATAAATACTTATATCTATTCGCATCACTCTATTTCAATGCTTGTGTTATATGCTCTGATAGCTAATATTTCATTATCATGTTAATGTCAATATAAAAATTACCAATTTTGAGCGTGAGATATTTACCAATTTTGGTGAAATTCTCATGCTCATTTTTTTGATAGTTCAATATTTTGAATTTTGTCTTTGATACGGTATGACCTTCCAGTGATGTTGAT
>JAAZCR010000312.1 GCA_012513195.1 Bacilli bacterium
ATATAAACCTACAACTAAATAATACTGAACAAAAGAAGGAACAAATGTAATTTTAAATAAAAAAGTTTCTTTGTTTGTAAAGGTTGTATACTTAATAAGCATTATAATTGTGATTATTCCGCTTTCCTTGGTTTATTATCAAGAACATCGTACCTTTAAAATTAATTCATATAGAGATTTTCTAAAGATTAGATATGATTTAGATGGTAAGTACATCATTACGAAAGATCTTGATTTTAAATATAAAGATACAAAATCCAAAGATCTTTGTGATAAGAAAACCATTTTTGATGGAGAACTTAATGGTAATAATCATGTAATAAAGAACATAGGTGAACCTTTATTATCATGTTTGGGAAAAAATGCTAAAGTAGAAAATCTTAAACTTACTTCAGTTGAAATTGATAAAAATGGTGAAAATCTTGGGGCACTAGCTTATTTCAACCATGGGAGTATTAAAAATGTTTATGATGAGGGTAGAGTGGAAGGACAGATTAATGTCCGAGGGATTGTAGGATTTAACACTGGTTTTATCGAACATACAGTATTTAAAGGTACTGTTAGAGGGATTAAAAACATTGGTGGTATTGTCGGGTTTAATATGTTGGGAGTAATTAATCAAGCAAGAGTAACTGGAAAAATCGAAGGGGAGATATATGTTGGAGGATTGGCTGGTCAGTTGAATGCTACCACTAATTATCTATTCATGAATAATCTACTTGAAGTAAATGTATATGGAGTAGCCCAAGTTGGTGGTGTGACAGGTTCATCTGGTGGTTTTATAAAGAATAATATCATAGTTGGTGAAATCTCAGGTTATAAATTTGTTGGTATTCTATGTGCCTCTAGTAACTGCTTGTCACAAAACAATTTATTTTTAGGATGTATCATTGGCTATGATCAAGATTATTATAAACCTGTATATGTAATTAATGACGATGTATTTCATAATATTATTCCTGAAGAATATCATAATAATCTAATCACAGAAACTGAAATAAGCAATCCAGACTGGTATATAAATGTATTAGATTTAGATCCTGAGATTTGGGATCTTGAGACGATTAAGCAAAAGGGTTATCCAACTTTAAAAAAATAACATTATGCAAAATTAAAGGGTTATAACTGCGGTTATAACCCTTTATTAATTATCTTTAAATCATCAATTAAGCGTTTAGTCATTTTTGTCCAGTATTTACGATAATAACTTGATCCTAAAGAGAAATGATATTCGGTAGCTTCTAGTGGTTGTAAGTATTTATTAATTAATTCTTCTTCTTTCTCTCCATATAAGACAACTAATGTTTTTAGTTCAGCGATTGATTGGGCTTTACTAATATCATATAGCATTGTTTTTTCAAGTTCTTCTCGTTCGGCAACAAAGAGCGCTCTATCAGCTTGACCTGATAAGAAGTAGCGAAGGAGAAGTTCGCGTTTTGCCCAATATGATATGCCTAGATTTGTTGGCTCATCTTCTACATGATCTTTCAGTAAAGGTTTATACATACTTATACAAGGTAAACTAGCTCCTGTAAAGTAACAGATATCAGAACCATCACGATACTCATATATATAACTACCGGTAGTATGATCACCAATCGGACCACCAGCATGCATACATACAGAACCGACAGATGCTCTGTTTTCAGTAGTTTGGTGACTTCTTAAGATAGTCATAATAGTCTCTATGGTAATTTCACCAAGATGTGCTTGCAGGGTATCGATTGAACAACTACGACGCTTTTTCGCTTTAGCAAAAAAAGTAAAAACTGGTTCAGAAAACTTCTTACGGAAGGAGAATTTTGGATTATTCATCTTTTCGACGAGAATTTCTGGATGTGCAAAATCAAAATCATTATCAATGGTAAGGGCGTTAGATATAGCATAATAGCCCTTTACTTCTTTGGCAACCCAATATTTTCCCGCTGTTTCTAAGACATAAGCTTCTTTACCATCAGCGATTAAATAAGAGTTATCATAATAGAATTCTTTTTGATAACCACAATTACCGCCTTGACCATACTCTGCCAGTAATTTAGTTATACATATCATCGCTTCATAGGCGGTCTTACTTCTTTCTAGTGATAATCTTAGTAAATCCATGCCTATTAAAGCTGCTTTCCCCCGTTTAACCTTCGTGAATACCGCTTCATTACCAATATTAACACCATATTCATTAAACCCCATTTCAGCGCCCCATATCCAAGATGGTTTAAACAATGTCACTGCATAGGTATGTTCTACTTGCTTAACCTTAATATATGTACATTGTACTTCTGGTTCTTTTTCTAAATCATGATCCATTGCGGGTATTCTTTCTACAATATGTGGTTCGTTAGGAGAACGGTCAGAGTTTTTTGCGAAGATCATTCGACCATTTTTGGTCACACTTGGAAGGCAGACAAGCGTGTCACACATAATTTTACCTCGCTTTATTTTTTATATGACATTTGATTTATATATTTTATCATTTAGAGAGCAAAAAGACAATTATAATGTGTAAATTATGTACTATGAACTAGCAATTAAACAAAAATTAACAAATTATGACATAAATTGAAAAATAATTAATGAAAGGGTTTTTATAAAATTATCAGGTCATTTATTGTAATTATCAATAAAAGATTTTATAATGTAGGTAAGGATACTTAGCTTTATTAGGAGGGGAACAATATGTCCTATCGAGTGATAGGTAAAGAGGTAAGACGAGTTGATGCAGTAAACAAAGTCACGGGGAAGGCTAATTTTACTGATGACTTTTTTGAAAGGGATATGCTTGTTGGTAAAGTACTAAGAAGTCCTTATGCTCATGCAAAGATAAAGAAGATTAATGTCGATAAGGCCAAAGCGTTAGAAGGGGTAGTAGCAGTACTAACATATAAAGATCTACCAAATATTAAATATGCCACCGCAGGGCATCCGTACAGTTTGGATCCTAAACATCGCGATGTAGCTGATCGAACTATTTTGACTGATAAAGCTCGTCATGTTGGTGATAGTATCGCGATTGTGATTGCGAAGAATGAGTTGATTGCGGAAAAAGCGATAAAACTTATTGAAGTAGATTATGAAGTGTTACCCTTTGTGCTAGATCCCGAAAAAGCGAT
>JAAZCR010000004.1 GCA_012513195.1 Bacilli bacterium
ATTGGAAATATGTCTCATTTTTTTATACAAAAATGGTGTGAGTTTATTCACCCACACCAAAAATTATAGAACCATTTTATTTTAACACAGGATGACTTCCTTTTCTATTTACACAAAATATTTTACACTATCATTTTTTAAAATAGATTTACATTATATCTATCTAATACCTTACATTAATAATTTCCAAACGCATGTAATATTCTATCACTAATCTTCAAGTTCATCTTCATCGTCTATATCATCATTACCATAGCGTAGTTTACTAAGATAATTATTTATATTTATTTGGGGGATATAAACATTTGGATAATCCTTAACTTCGTTTAAACTATACCCTTTCAAAGCATACATTGGGGCATGGAAATATATGTTTACTAGTTTGTTTAAGAAATCTATCGTTCCGTCTTTATCATCTTTTCCAAAAATAAAATATTGATTAATATAGTTGATACATTCAATAAAAGTATAACCAAGCTTCATTTTGTTAGTTAACGCACTTAAGACTTCAACTAATCCTACATCATCACTCTTAATCGCAAAGTATTCCATAAACAATTTTCTAAGATCTTTATACGTTTGGGTATCAGTTGTACGCTGTTTACCTAACTTTAAGATTTCTTCTTTCGTTATCGCCTTACATTTAAGATTATAACTCCGATAATAATCTTGTAGGCTAATTAGATCTTTATATATTATTTTGCTAAGGATAATCTTGTCATTAGTTGTTTCAATGCGTTTATAAGCCTTTTTTTGAAAGTGAATAATACCTTGATAATACCAGGTGTCATTTAACTCTTGTCTTTCTAGATGTTGACTAATAGAGTTAACGAAATACTCATAATTAATAACACCATAATAATTTAATAGACCATATAAATAATCAACCACAAATTGATTATGATTAATTAATTCTTCAAACGAAGCATCGATAAGCGTTCTTAAACTTGTTTGAATTTCTTCAGGCATTAAAATGTATCTTTTTCCATCAATAAGGACAAGAAAAAAACTACCCGTATACCTTAGATTCAACACTAGATTGTGATCATTTTCATAATAACGAATCAACCCATTATTATTAAGCAAGCGCTTAATAAAATAGAGCGCTGATCGATCACAATTCTTAAGATATAACGGTACATAAATTGGTAACTTCTCAATTAAGATATTAATTAAATCTTCTTTAGTGATATCATAATCATGATAAATACCTAACTCATACGCTATCAGTTCAAGTTCAATTTTTTCAAGGTTATTTAAAATAGTTAATAAAGAACGATCGACATAATTAATATGCCAAGGATCACGATTATAAATCTTTTCGTTAAGTTCATTGATGCGATTTATAAAATGTTCTAAAGGTGTTGTTTTACGCAAGATTAACTCATCCTTTACAAATTACATTATTTGTTTATTCCGACTTTGCGATGATAATGGAAAAGGTTAATAAACCGATGGGTGGACTCTCTTTCTAATAAGGAGGATTTGTTGAAGAGTTTACGCAAAGTCTTTTCTGATTTCTTGGGAAATAATAATTGAAAGTCACTACTTATATAAATATTATCAACTTTAATTATCCTTAAAAAGAAAATAGTTTTATCATATGAAGTAAACTTGGCTGGATCATTAATTAAAGGAATAATTTTATTATTCATAATATCTAGTAACATGATTTCCTTTTTATCATAACTAATACCTTTGACCATAAATAAAGAAGTATAACTACTTACCATACCCTTTATTAAATCATCTTCAAGTTTACTTTTAGGTTGATAGATTTCCTTAAAAGTTTCGATAATGGTTTTATTCCCATTAATCTCTTCATAAGTCACAAAATCATATAAAGCGGCTTGTTCCGTTTTATTCTGAATGTTATATTGTTTGGCATAATAAATGCCGAGTTTTTCACTCGCATCATGAAGGGATTTCAGTGTTATGTGTTTTTGCACCTGTAAAACTAAACGGTGATATTCATCATAAACTTCCAACAAGTGTAATCACCCCGTCATAATTATATCAGTTAATTTCGAAAAAGAGAAATAAATGATGAAAAAAAACGATTATAATCTTAATATAGTTAGACTAAATACAAAACTATATTGTCCTTTTGTGAAAAACGTAATAAAATGATAATACGACACTTAAGTGGGTGAGGTGAGTTTAAGGACGGGAGATGTTACTACATGAACATACCAATCATTTTACTAAACTTGAGTATATCATTGAGTTTGTGAACAAGTTAAAGTTAATGAAAGTTACGACTAATGCCGATTTTACTGTCAATGATGAACCAATTCTCCCCGTTGCGGCTGAGTTAAACGATTATCAACTTGTGAAAACCTTGATTGAGTTAGGAGCGGATATCAATGCCACTCGGAAGAGTAAGTACTCATTAGGTAATACCGCCCTTATCGAAGCCAGTCGCTATGGTAATTTAGATATTGTTAAATTATTAGTTGAAAAGGGTGCTGACATCAACAGAACTAACTACCTAGGCTATTCCGCCCTCACTTATGCAGTAGTTAATCGCCATCCTGATATTGTCAAATACCTATTAGAACATAAAGCATTAGTTGATAGCGTTGATAAAAACAATGATACCCCATTACTTATTGCGATTATGAAAGGGTATTTTGAAATTGTTGAACTTCTCTTATCATATGGCGCAAATATTGACCATGTTGATAATGATGGAGAAAACGCCTTTTCTCTTGCTTATCAAGGTGAAAACTATCTCATTATTGAACTATTACATCAATATAAAATCAAAAGCTTTTAAATCACCCAGGATTTAAAAGCTTTTTAAGTTATTCCTCTATCTTACGTAATTTATGTGAGGGAGGAATAGTATGAATAGTTTTTAGACTGTTACTTCAATCGGTATCTCCTGCCGATTACTTGAGTTATTAATAATGTTTTGTTTATGTTTCCAGTTAAGATAATTATCTAAATCATGCTTAAATGATTTCACTAACATGATTAACATGCTAATGCGTTCAATTTTCGTAAGGATCGTAACTTTTTTCTTCGGCTTAAGATATAATGAAAGGAATGATAATAAGTAGATAATGGTCTTTAAGGGAATTACCCTATAAGTACCATTAACATAATCATTTACTAAAGACATGATAGTATCTAAGTAGTTTACCACTTTCTTATCGTTCGTCTGGTAGTGCATATATACGATGTTCAAGTTATCACCTCATATATATTTTTGTTGAAAGATGCTTATTTCATACAATGCATATTTATTGATGGATAGAGAAATATGTAATATTATATAGATACCAAGGTAAATCCTTGGGTAACTCTCCCTCTAATAATTAAATATACCTCTACGAATTAAAGATGAACTATTAACTTAGTTCATCTTTAACCGTTTTTATGAAAGCGTGTTAATCATAAAAACAGTTGAAATAGGATTAAATTAGCGGTAAAATAAACATACATAAATCAACCACAGAGTTCTAGTTTAATCCTCCATAATCTCCCAAAAAACGAGTTTCCATACTCGTTTTTTTTATTGTTGTGGTATAATTAGGGAAGCAAGGAGTTGATCACATGCAGGATATAATCTTCCTAGAACCAGTGTTTCAAGAACGCATCTGGGGTGGAACCAAACTAAAGGAAGTCTTTAATTACGATATTCCCAGTAACTATACTGGTGAATGTTGGGCCATCTCAGCACATAAGCACGGTGATTGTAAAATTAAGAATGGACCATTTAAGGGAAAGACTTTATCAGAAGTGTATGAGAAGCACCGCTACTTATTTAATAATATTGAACATCCTGTTTTTCCCTTACTTACGAAAATTCTTGATGCCAATGATGACTTATCTGTACAGGTTCATCCAGATGATGCCTATGCCTTACAACATGTGGGAGAACAAGGTAAAACTGAATGTTGGTATGTGTTAGATTGTGAACCTGACAGTGAAATCATCTTCGGTCACAATGCGAAAACCAAGAGAGAATTACGACAGTTAATTGAACATAATGAATGGGATAAACTCTTAAGAAGAGTAAAAATCAAAAAAGGTGACTTTTTTTACGTGCAAGCTGGTACCATACATGCTTTATGTAAGGGTAGTTTAATTTTAGAAACCCAACAATCAGCGGATACCACTTATCGCTTATACGATTATCATCGCTTAGATCAAAATGGTAATTTGCGTCCTTTACATGTTGAAGAAGCGATTGCGGTTACTACCGTACCCCATATAGATTATCCTTTGACAATTAAAGTAGAAAAACATCATAATCATCAAATCACCACGTTTGTAAGTGATAAGTACTTTACTGTGCAAAAATGGGATATTGATGGTTTAGTTAATAAAGAAAATAATACTTTCTTGTTAGTATCAGTTATTAATGGAGAAGGTAAGATTAATGATGAAATAATCAAAAAAGGTGATCATTTTATCATCACCTCATTTATGAAAGAAATAAATCTAAATGGTAAATTAGAGTTAATTGTTTCATTTCTATAATATATTTTCCTCAAATCATCATCCATTACTTATTTATATTGTAGAATAAATAAGTAATGGATGATTTATTATGGAAAAAGGATTTACGAAAATTAATGAGGGAAACTGTTATTTGTTAAAAACCTTTAATGGGAAGTATTTTCAAGAATACGTAGATAATGGTTATATCAGTTTATATGGCTTAGCGAAGGAGCGGGACTATGTAACCTTCACTAATGGACTAAAACTAGCTGATTATATCGTAATCCCTAATCACAACAATAAGAAACTATCCATTGGGCAAATAACTAGCACTCCACAAACAGTAGAGAATAAACTAATCCGTCAAGTAAACTGGCTAAAAACCATTCCTACGAAAGATTTATCCCCCCTTTATCGCTATCTTAAACAAAATCGCCAAATCATTTTGATTAATGACATTTTTGATGACATTATCCGTTTTGTTTATCCATCTTATTATAAGGATGAAAAGTATCATTTCGTCATTAACATTACCAATCAAACGGGTATACCATTTAAGAGTCTCTATGGTCTATACGACATCATCTTAAGTGAAATCAGTGATGAAGATATTGAAATTAAAACAGTTCTTAAAAGTCCAGGCATGATTGAACTTATCACCGCAAAATTAGAAACGATTATCCTCATCATGAAACTAATAAAAGAAATCATAATTTTAGGGAAAAAGGTCATTGACAAAAATAAAGATAAAGCATTAATGAAAAAATATTACAACCATCAAGTTGATAAACTAAGTATTGAGATACCTGATTTTACAGATTTTGACAATTTTAACTCATAATCTCTTTTTTTAAAGACATAATATCATGTAGGTGATATTATGTTTTTTTTATGCTTACTCATCTTTGTTTTCCTTTTACTGACATTTGCTGCATCTGGTATAGGATTTAAAAGGTTACTTAAGGTGCAAATTAATGAGTTTAATCTCATTACTGGTTATTTATTAGTCATCATAATTATCTCTATATTTAAATTAAAAATCCTTTCTTTTCTTCTTATAAGTATCTTCGTCCTAATAGGCTGTACAAAACTAAACAATAAAAAGAATTATTTTCCCCTGGTCTTGATTTTGTTGTATTTATTTCATTTCTTAAGTTTAGCCTTTATTGATCGAACTAAGGTAGCTCCCTATTTTTATGAACTAAATAAACATTATAATTTATCATCTTACCAAGAATTTACCGTTTTTTTAGGTGATCTCTTTAACCTTCATAACACCGTTTTTACCATTAACATCCTCACTAGTCTAAATATTTTTATAAGTCTTTATACCATTTTTGAGGTATTAAGTTTATTCTTCAAAAAGAAAAAAGAATATCATCTCGCTTGCCTTTTATACCTTTTCTTCTTTACCTTATTAAATTCTGTAAACTATCTCTTCTTTCCATATAACGCCTATCAGTTCATCTATTATCCCTTTGCGGGATTAATGGTTTATTTATTAGGCATCATACCTTTTCAATTTGGTCTCTTCTACATTAAAGATGAGAAAACCTTACCTTTGCTTCTTTTAATAAACTTCGCTTCTGTTTATTTTTATCAAGAAAGTTTACTTTTACAAGTTCTCATAAATGTTAGTTTCCTTTTCACCTTAATCTTTTCAAAAGAAACTAAGATTAACTATCTTAAACTTTTTCCCCTTACAACGCTAATCCCTTTATTTGTTCAATTAAGCATCTTTAAATATCCTAATATATATATTATGGTTATGCTTTTTATCATCCTATTCTTTACTGGTAGTATCATCATTATCAGTAAAGACTTAAACCACAATAAAAAACTTATCACTAATCTCTATCTCTTAGGTTTAGTGATAAGTTTCCTCATTCTTATTAGTATTAATTATCGAGAATATCTTGACCAGATTTTTCGTTTTTTTGATGTGCTAACTCAAAACCGCAATTTAAGTTTTCTTTTACTTACATTTTATGGCTTTACTTTTTACTCGTTATTAAAAATTATGAGGATAAAGGGTAAGGTAAGAGAACTATTCCTTATCTATCCCTTAATTATGGTAATGCTTGGAAGTAGCATCGATGTTATTCCACCTTCACTTATTCTGTCTGCTTTTCCATTTGTGTACTTAATCATCTATGCTTACCTTAAAAAGATGGTGTTATTAGAAAGAGTATTAGTCATATTAATCACCCTATGGGTTAGTTCCTATATCTTTAATAATATACCATATCTTCATCAAACTGCGCAAAATGGTTATTATCGCGTTTCAAATGCTACTTTATTAGTTCATGAATACCTTTCTAATAATACGGAAATTAATAATATTTTAGTATGCGATAATCTTAAAAATCAACTCATGATGGTTACTGATAAAAACATGATAAATGATGAACTTTTAGAGTATACCATTAATGATAAGATACCTTTTGATGTACTTTATATCATCGAAAGGCTAGAAGAGTTAAACATTGATGCTGTTGTAATTGATAAGGATAAATTATCGAAAACCGATTTTGAATTACTATCTGAAGATATTATTAATCTAGATTATTACATCATTTATCGGTTCTAAGGGTGAAATGATGAAATACTTAAGTTTGGTTAATGAACTAATCCATAAATATAAAGAAAAGCACGAAGATCAATACTTAAACTTAGCCCTAGACCACTTTTACCTCTGGTATGAAACAGAGTATCCTAAGAAAACAAAGATTAATACCATAAGTCAGAATCTCAAAGTCATCAGTAATCTCTTAGTTTTATGTAAAAATGAAGGTTTACATCTCTTAGATGAAGTCTTCATGCAGGTATTATGTGCTTATTGTCTAATCTTACATAGGGAAAAAACGGAAGTAAGCCATTGTCTGAGCTTGATCTATGCGAGTATCATTTATAATAGTTACTATATTAATCATGCTTTTGATGAGTATATTGACGAAGCTTTTAAATTTCTTAAATCAAATAATAACTTTATAACTCCTAATCTTAAAAAAACCTATGAACTCTATTTGGAGTTAAGAAGTTTTAATGAATTTATAAATAATTATCCCAATTATCATCGCGTAAAAACTTATATCAGCGGAAAAATTACCGAATTAACGGAGTTTCTTTTCGCCTTTCTGTATCCTGATGGTTTTATATCATTAGGTAAGGAAATGATCAAACTTAATAATTCTGATGAATTAAATACATATAACACAACAAAAAAACTCTTTATTTATCCTGAAATTATTAGTTATCATAATGGTGATTATCGGTTTACTTATCAATATTACTATCGTAATTTAAATAAGTATTACGATAATTTAGGGTTAACCATTTACTATCATAAAATGTTTCTCATTTTGCCTAATGAAGAAAGAAGTATCATTACCATTGATGACCATAATTACTTACATGACACAAGTCAACTAAATAAAGTTAAGATCTTAAACGTCGTCGAGGAAAATGGTAGCGTCTTTATCAAAAGTATTAATAAACTCTATCCAGAAACGACGATTTTAACTAATATCTTATGTAGAGATAAGCAGGTGTTTTTAATCTTTACTTTTGAAAGTGAGTATACGCAAAAATATGGTATTAATTTCTACCTTAATCCGAAACTTAGTCTAAACAAAACAGAATCTTCTGTTACAGGTTACTTTCTCTATGAGAAACTCATAAGTTTAAAGGTAGTATATTGTACTAAAGAGGTATCTTTAAAAACTAATAATAATTATATTACCTATGAAGTAATAGGAAGTAATCTTATAGTCATCCTTAATATCAGTATAGGCGATGTTAAGGATGAAGTTAAAGTAATACCTAATGATCAAAAACTTAGATTAATAATTAATAAAGAGAAACTCTATGTCATAAATAAAAGGAGTTAAAACACTTTATCGTTTTAACTCCTTTAATACTTCTTCAAAGGTTAAAGGTTTTGAGAAGAAACTACCTTGTGCCGCATCTACTTTTAAATCTTTAATGAGTTTATATTCGCTCTCTTCTGTTATCCCCTTAGCGATGAAGAGGATATTCATTTCTTTAGTAATTAATCGGTAGAGTTTAATTAATTCATAATTGAGACTGCGTTTATCGATATTCTTAAGAATATTCTTCGTGAGTTTAATCTTCTTAATATTGTAGTGTTTAAGTTGCGCGATACTGGAATTATCTTGACCAAAGTTATCTAATGTGAAGTTAAAGCCTAACTTAAGTAACTCATTAATGGCTTTTTGCGCTCTTCCCGTTTTTTCTGTAATATTATTGTCAGTAAACTCAAACTCAATTAGCGAAGGGTCAATATTATAGTGATGGAGTTTTTCTTTGATTTGACTTAAGAAGGCGTATTGTACGAGTTGTTCGATGGAAATATTGATGGAAATGGGAATGGAAAATGTAGGATTTAGAGTAAGTTTTTGACAGATATCATCAAAGACAAAATCACTGATTTGGTTAACTTGACCCGTTCTAATTGCGACATCAAGGTATTTTTGGCGTGAGTAACTAGCGAGTTGACGATTATGCCACTTTATCTTCGCTTCAAGAGAGATGATTTTATGATTCTTCAAATCATAAATGGGTTCAAAAGTGATTTCATAAGCTTTTTCTTCGATGGCACTCCGCAGCAAATTAGCGATGCGAAAGCGCTCATCGATTGCTTTCCGCATGTTAGGATTATAGAACATAATTTTGCGATCATATTTCCCTTTGGCAACGTACATCGCAATATCAGCATTTTGCAGGAGTTCATCACTCGTGCTTCCATCTTTGGGAAAGATGGCGATACCTAAACTAGCAGTAGCGATGAGGTAGTTTCCACTGTAAATAAATGGTTTTTGAATAGTCGCAAGAATTCTTCGGCCAATATGGGCTAGTTGCCTTTTTGAAGCGAAGTTTTTTATCATGACGATGAATTCATCGCCACCGTAACGGGCGATTATGACATTATTATTGTCTATAAAGATATCTTCTAACCGATGTGCGATTTCGATTAAATATTGGTCGCCAGCATAATGCCCTAAAGTATCGTTTATTTCTTTATAATGATTTAAATCCATGAAGAGAATGGCGACGTTTTCTTCTTTCGCTAATACGCGCTCTAAATTATCAATAAAGTATACCCTATTGTATAGACCCGTTAAAACATCCTTTTGGGAAAGAATTCTAATCTTTTGATCAATATATTTTGTTTCGCTTAAATCTCTAAAAATACCAACATAGTGAGTAATGTGGTTATCGTTTTTAATCGCATAGATATTTAACCATTCAGGATAGATTTCTCCGTTCTTATTTTTGTTCCAAATTTCCCCTTGCCAATGGTGCAAGCATCTTAAGGCATTCCACATGTTATTGTAGAAGTCTTCATTATGCACATTAGAGCGAAGAATGCTCATGGTTTTACCTTTGATTTCACTTAACTCATAACCTGTGATTTTGGTGAAGGCATGGTTAATCCATTCAATATTACCTTCGGGATCGGTTATGACAACACCTTCTATATTATTTTCTAATACCTTTTGAAATAGTTCTAATTGAGTTTTGTGCTTTAAAGATTCCGTAATATCGATGTAATGGATATAAGTTCCAATTATTCTTTCGTTATAGACGATTGGAAAAGCGACAATTTCAACATTAACTAAGGTATCGTCCTTTCGTTTTCTAATCGTGCGACGTTGGACAAAACTGCTTTTTAAAGCTTCATTCGCAATTTCAATAGCCTCTTCTTGTAAGGTTATTGGGGCAATTAGCTTATCGATACGCTTACCAACTATTTCTTCTTTAGTGTATTGAAACAACTCAGTAAATTTATCGTTAATATCAACGGCACGAAAATCGCTATCTAATACGACAATTGGAATAGGTGAGTTTTTCAAGAAACTTTCGATGATAAGGTTTTGTTTAATTCGTTCGGTTAAGTCATATACCATTGCCACAATGTAATCGCGATTCTTGAGTGTAAGTGCATAGGCATGCATTTCTACATCTCTAAGTTCACCATTTGCGCATTTATGTTTGGTTATAAAGTAGTTGCGCTTATTCATTACCACAAGTTCAATGTTTTTTGTTAATTCTTCCTCAGTTATAAGGCATATTTCGGTATAATTGATTCTTTTAATCGTATCTAAGTCATAACCATAGAAATTTAATGCGGCTTTATTCGCATTAGTAATTCGTTTGGTTTTTATATCGATAAAGTAGATGATTGCTTGGCTTTCATCAAATAATAGATGATATATTTCATCGGTTTGTTTCATGCGTTCTTCAACTTCGCGTAGTTCATCCACATTGGTGATAATCGCAAATAATAAACCATTGATCGAAATTAAATTAATAAACGCTAAAAAAGTGTCCCCATTCTTTTTTGAATGGCGCCACTTAAAAGATACCGCTTTTTCCCGATATGCTCGCTCAACTAATGCTTTACCCTTCACATATGATTCTTCTTCATCATCTTGAAGATAAGGGGATAAATCATATGGTGTTAACCCCAAGAGTTCTTCTCGACGTTCATAGCCAAATAAATGAACTGTGTTTAAGTTACAATCGATTATCTTGTCATTTTCTAATACTATGAACGAGATGGCAATATTGTTTAATGCCTCATATAACATATTCAAACACCCCATATATTGGTTAATTTCATTATATCAGTAAAAAATCTAATGTACAAGACAATTTTCTTGATATAACTACAAATTTTATACCCTCTTTTTTATAGATAGATTTTCAATTTTAACTATAGTTTATCTAACTATGTATCACTATAATATAACATAGAAGTTTAAAAGTCGCAAGTAGTCATAGAAATAAAAAATAAAAGACATTTAGAATTTTCTCTAAATGTCTTTTGTTAATCGTATTATTTACTATTTTCGCGTGCTTCTTTAACTTCTTTAATAATCTTTTCTTGGATTTGATATGGTACTTCTTCATAATGGTCGAATTCCATTGTGAAGAAACCGCTAGCTTGTGTCATCGCTTTTAAGTCAATGGCGTACTTAGTCATTTCCGCTTGTGGTACTAACGCTTCGATAGTTTGCCACTTTTCAATTTCAGCTGGATTCATACCTAAAAGACGTGCTCTCCGTTTATTTAAGTCACCCATTATATCGCCGATGAATTCATCTTTTACGGTAACTTTAATCCGCATAATTGGTTCAAGAATAGTAGGTTGCGCATTCTTACAACCTTCACGGAAGGCGATTTGGGCAGCAAGCTTAAAGGAAATTTCGTTAGAGTCAACTGGATGGTAAGAACCATCGAAGAGGGTAGCCTTTAAGCCGATAACAGGGAATCCTGCCAAGATACCGTGTTCACAAGCTTCCCGTAAGCCTTTTTCAACAGCTGGGAAGAAGTTCTTAGGTACGGCACCACCAAAAACTTCTTCAGCGAAGATGAAGTCTTCTTCACAGTGTTCAAAGCGGATGAAGACGTGACCGTATTGTCCAGCCCCACCAGTTTGTTTCTTATGTTTACCTTCACCAACCGCTTGACCTTTAATGGTTTCACGATAAACAACTTTTGGATCTTCGGTAGTTACTTCAACGTTGAAGTTATTCTTTAATTTTTCAAGAATGACTTCAATATGCATGAGACCTTGACCACCAATGAGAAGTTGTTGTGTTTCGTGGTTACGTACGGTTTCGAAGGTAGTATCTTCACGATTAAGTTTTCCTAAAGATTCGGATAATTTATCTTCATCGTTCTTATTCTTTGGTTTGATCGCTAAATAGAAGATTGGACGTGGATAATCAATTGGTGGATAAAGCACAGGGTTAGCGGGATCACAAATAGTGTAACCTGTCGCTAAATCAGTCATCTTCACGACAGCACCAACATCACCGCATGTAACTTCATCAGTTTGGATTTGTTCCTTACCTCTTAAGTAAACAACTTGGTTCATGCGTACTTTCTTACCAGTATTCGCAATCAAAATGTCTTGATCACGGGTAATTCGACCTGAACGCACATGGAAGAGGTTAATTTGTCCGAGGAAGGGGTCCATAATGGTCTTGAAGACTAACGCTGAGAATGGTTCGTTAATGGAAGCTTTGCGTGCCACATCTTCGTTAGTATTTGGATTCTTACCATTAAAGACTTCCACATCAACGGGACTTGGTAAGAAATAATTGATGAAATCTAAGAGTGCTTTAATACCAAAGTTTTTCATGGCAGAACCAATGATTAATGGTACGATGGTACCTGTCACGATACCAGTGCGTAAACCATTACGCATTTCTTCTTCGGTAAAGGCTTCGCCTTCGAAATATTTTTCCATTAAAACTTCGTCAGTTTCAGCTACATGTTCTGTTATTTGCATATTGAGTTCTTCGACTTGCTCGAGATACTCATCACCAATTTCCCCTTCAACTAATTGATCCCCATTTAAGTGATAAGCTTTTTTGTTGATAACGTCGATGACACCCGCAAAGTTTTCACCTTTGAAAATAGGAATATTGAAGGGGACAACGCGTTTACCTAGACGTTCTTGAATATCAGCTAGGACTTTATCATATTTAATATTTTCTTTATCCATCTTATTAATAAAGATAATTGCGGGTAGGTTAAGTTTACGAATGAAGCGCCATGCTGCTTCGGTACCTACTTCAACGCCTTTTTGGGCATCCATGACTAAGACAGCACTATTGGCGACGGCTAATGCGCTATATACTTCCCCAACAAAATCACTATATCCTGGTGTGTCAATTACGTTAATTTTATGTTGATTATACTCAACTGGTATCACGCTAGCAGAAATGGAGATTAAGCGTGCTTTTTCTTCCTTCGTGTAATCGGAGACTGTTGTTCCCTTTTCAATCTCACCTTTTTTACTGGTGACACCACTAACATTTAAAATTGCTTCGGTAATGAGTGTCTTACCCGAGCTTTGATGTCCTAATAGTGCGATATTGAGAATATTTTTAGCTTCAAACTTGTTCATTAAATCAACCCTCCTAAAATATTAAAGCGCTTCCAAAGATATTTGTAATAATATCCATGTAAACATTATATATTAATTTTACCATAAAAAATAGGTGTTTGTTAAAAAAAGTGAAAAATTTGCCAATTATTTCGTCGCTTATGTTATAATAACTTAAGATTGAATTAAGGAGGAAGATCCTTATGCGACTCTTTTTTGCGATCAATTTTGATGAAAAAGTAAAGGATTATTTAAGTGAGGTACAAGCTATTGTAAGAAGTAGTGCCCTTAAAGGTAATTATACTTTATATGATAATTTTCATCTAACCTTACGTTTCTTAGGCGAGTTTCCTGAAAGTGATGTTGATATCTTCTGCGACTGTTTAGATGAACTAGCAACTAGCGCTAAACCATTTAAAATAAAGATAGGTGACATCGGTTCTTTCAATCGTAAAGATAAACACATCGTCTATGTCGATGTGTTAGAAAATAAAGAAGACTTATATAAACTGGCGAAAAAACTAAATGAAATCATTGATAATCATATTGAAGTTGAAGATAAACCACCTTTTAAACCACACATAACGCTTGGAAGAGAAGTTGTCTTTCGTAATACTCTTGAACCACTTAATGTTTTACCATATCCTTATCCCATCTTAGTTGATGAAGTTAGCCTGATGTTAAGTAGTCGTAATAAACACAATGTTTTGACATATAAACCTTTATATACGGTGAAACTAGGGGAGTAATAGTTTACATTATTACTCCTTTTGATTATTTAGTGTTAAAAGAGAATAACGAATACCCAAAGGGATTTGGTGTTCATTAAGGGTATTAAAGACTTCTTCCCTTATGAAGCGAGCGACTTGCCAGTGACTTTCTTTTTTAGTCTCACAAGTAATTCTTACTTCATAATAATTAGGGTAAAGTTTACTAATGCCTAAAACTTTAGGAGTAGTTAAAATGTTTTCATTTTTCTTCTTTAAATCACTTAGAATGGTATTAAGAACAGGTAAAAGGTCTTGATAATTAGTTTTATAATCTAAAATAAGATCGACAATAACCTTACCTTCATCGAGTGAATAATTAACCACATGGCCAATTAAAGAGTTTGGGATTATATGAATCTCACCTGAGTAACTTTTGATTTTAATTGATCTAAGTCCAATATCGATGATTGTGCCTTCACAATCATCGATTAAGACATAATCGCCAACACTAATATTATCTTCGAAAACATTAAAGAAGCCTTCGATAAAATCCTTCACGAGATTTTGACTACCTACCGCAAATACGACCCCTAAAATACCTGCACCAGTGAGAATGGTATTAATATTTATTCCTAAACTCGCTAGGATAATTAAAAAGGTCACAAAGTAAAAAAAATACTTAAGTAGACTTAAAATGATTTTTTCTAATGTTCTTTGTCGTTTTTTAATTATTACTTCACCTTTAAAATGTATTCTCTTAAATGAGATACTAAAGATTCTTCTGACAATTAATCGTAATACTTGGTAAATAATAATGGCGCAGCCAATAATGATTATGATATTTAACAATTTCTGAAGGATAAGTTGATAATTCACTTTAATATAGTTTTTAATTTCAAACAACGTTATCACCTTATCTCATTATTCGTTTATTATTATGGTAGCATCTTGTATAATTATGAAGATATTATCAAATGGGAGTCGAAAAACAAACGATTGTTTGATATAATAGTGCTTAAGTAAAGAAGGGTGATAACATGAACCACATTTTAAAGGGATTAAATCAGCCCCAAATGGAAGCAGTTAAACATTTTGAAGGGCCATTACTTGTAATTGCGGGGGCGGGTAGTGGGAAAACCAAAGTTTTAACCCACCGTATTGCCTATCTAATTG
>JAAZCR010000313.1 GCA_012513195.1 Bacilli bacterium
ATGTAATGGGTGGTGTAGCTCGCAGAAGTTGGGCTCGGAATATGAATAGTGTGGAAACCGCGATTGAATATAATTTAACGACGGATAATCATATAACGCTTCCTTATTTCACTGATGAAGAAAAGATTCGTAGTTTAGTTGATAAAATGTACATCTCGGGAGGTAAATAAGATGGCAATTGTGCAATGTGTACCAAACTTTTCAGAAGGACGCGATTTAGATAAAGTCGAGCAAATTGTTTCTTGTTTAAAAAATAAAGAAGGTTTTAAGTTAATTAGTTATGAACCTGATCCTAATTATAATCGTACGGTAGTGACATTATTAGGTGATCCAGAAAGAATCATTGACAGAGTAGTGGAAATGGTTGGAAAAACAACTGAATTAATTGATTTAAACTATCATGAAGGAGAACATCCACGCATGGGCGCTACCGATGTCATCCCCTTCATACCAATAAAAGATATCACCATGGGTGAATGCGTCGAGTTGGCGAAACGTTGTGGTCAATTGATTAATGAGAAATACAATATTCCTATCTTTCTTTATGAAGAAGCTCAAGATCGCGAATATCGTAAAGATTTAGCTAGTATTCGTAAGGGTCAATTTGAGGGCATGAAGGAGAAAATAAAACAACCAGAATGGGCACCAGATTATGGTAAGCCAGAAATTCATCCCACCGCTGGGGCAACAGCCGTAGGTGCGAGATATCCGCTTATTGCGTTTAATATCAACTTAGATACCAATAATGTGGAAATCGCGAATAATATTGCGAAGGCAATTCGTTTTTCTAGCGGGGGGTTCCGTTATATTAAGGCTGGACCTGCAGAAATAAAAGAAAAAGGGATTGTGCAAGTAACGATGAATATCACTAATTATAAGAAGACTCCTATTTATCGTGTCTTTGAAACGGTTAAGATGGAAGCCAAACGCTACGGCGTAAATGTCACGGGTAGTGAAATCATCGGTTTAGTTCCAATGGAAGCTTTAGTTGAATCACTAGAATATTACCTTGGGTTAGAAGGTTTCCATATGGAAAAAGTGTTAGAAACGCATCTGTTAGAATAGGTGAAGATTAATGGGTGATTTGATAATTAAAAACATCGCGCAACTCGTTACGATGCGCGGTCCTAATCGCCTAAGACAGGGTGAAGAGATGCGCGATGTGGAAATCTTAGAAAACGGTTATGTTGTAGTGAAAGATGATAAGATCATTGCGGTTGGCACTGGAGATGTTTATAAAAATTACCTTGAAAACCATACAGCAGTTGTAGATGCAACAGGATTAGTAATGACACCAGGGTTAGTAGACAGTCATACCCACTTAGTTCACGCAGGAAGTCGTGAACATGAACTTACAATGAAACTAGAAGGTTATAGTTACCTTGATATCCTCAAAGCGGGTGGCGGTATTCTTAATACTGTACAGAAAACTAGGAAAGCATCATTCACTGAATTATATGACAAAGCAAAAAAGAGTTTGGATATCATGCTGAGTTACGGAACAACGACTGTAGAAGCGAAAAGTGGGTATGGACTAGACGTTGACACTGAAGTTAAACAATTAGAAGTCGCAAAAAAATTAAATGATACTCATCCTGTGGATATCGTTTCTACCTTTATGGGAGCGCATGCTTATCCTAGTGACTATAAAGATAACCATGAAGCATTTATCGAAACGGTTATTGATATGATGCCATATATTAAGGAACATGGACTAGCAGAATTCTGCGATGTCTTCTGTGAACGAGACGTCTTCTCATATGAAGAGAGTTTATATTTACTTGAAAAAGCGAAGGAATATGGTTTTATGTTAAAAATTCATGCTGATGAGATGGACTCCATTGGTGCTGTTGATATTGCCTGTATGTTGGGGTGTGTATCAGCAGATCATCTCGTCGAAACAAAGGAAGAAGATTTTGAAAAATTGGCTAAGTATCATATAGTGGCGAACTTGTTGCCAGCGACAAGTTTCAATTTGAACAAAGGCTATGCGAAAGCGCGTAAGATGATTGAAGCAGGTTGCGGAATAGCTTTATCCACTGACTATAATCCAGGTAGTTCACCAACAGAAAACATTCAGTTGGTGATGCAACTGGCAGGATTAAAATTGAAGATGACGCCTAAAGAAATCTTAACTGCCGTAACAATTAATGGTGCCTGTGCTTTAAACAGGGAGAAGGAAATCGGGTCAATTGAAGTAGGTAAGAAAGCTGATTTTGTGTTATTTGATGTGCCTAATATCGATTATTTGATCTATCATTTTGGCATAAATCATGTTAAAGATGTTTATAAAAATGGCAAATTAGTTGTTCATAATCAAAGAGTCTGTTATAAGGAGGAGTAGTAGGATGTTAGTAGAATTAAAGGTAAAAGAGCTTATTAATGAAGTAGATTCACCTAAACCAGCACCAGGTGGTGGAAGTGTCGCGGCATTATCTTCTACTTTAGGTATTGCTCTTGCCAAGATGGTTGCCCATCTAACCTTTAACAAAAAGAAATTTTTAGAATTAGATGATATTATAAGACATGATTATTTGGAAAACTTTGCGATACTTACAAATATTAAAGAAGAATTAGTTAAGTTAATCGATGAAGATACCGCTAGTTTCAATGAATTTATGAAAGCATTAGAACTACCAAAAAATACGGAAGAAGAAATCCAAATTCGAAAAGAAGCCCTTAAACAAGCAACCTTAAAAGCAATTGAAGTCCCTTATAAAGTTATGCTTAATACAGTAAAAGCCTTAGAGGCTACTGTAAAGATGATGCCCTTTGGGTCAAAGAATGCGATAAGTGATATTGGTGTAGGTGCATTACTACTTTATAGTGGTTTAGAAGGAGCAATTTTAAACGTATTAATTAATTTAAAGGGATTAGATGATGAGAGTCTCGTTGAAGAATATCAAAAAGCTTGTGAAACTAATCTAGCCAAGGGTAAGTTACTCAAGCATCAAATTCTTGATTATGTTTATGAAACTTTAAAATAGTCTATAAAAAAACAACTAAATGACCTTTAGTTGTTTTTTTTAGTGTTGTTTTTTGATAAAATAGGAAAAGAATCACTTATATGGAGGATATCATGCTAATAGAAGTATTAAAATATGGAATAATAATCTTTATCGTTATATTAATCATTTGGTTTATTGTAGGAAAAAAACTTGAAAAAGAACGTATCAATCAAGTAATAAAACTAATCAATGAAACATTTGATAATGCGCATATTGAGATTGGGAAGCGAAAACCTTATGATATTATACTATCAGTAAATGATAAGAGATACGCACTTAGAATTTTACCAGTAGGTAATAAGCAAATTGTAATTACCAATCATAATACGTGGATCTATTATGAAGGTGGAAAATTATCAATAAAAAACCGTATAAAAAATATTATTAGTTTCATGGATCTTTCTAGTGAAGGTTTTACTGAAAAGGTAGTGTTACTATATCCACGTAAACCCCATATGCAGCGTTATATTAATGAAAATGAAATGGTAATTGTTCATAATTTTGATGTGGTATATAAAACGCGTATTCTTGATTTTCGGTCTTTTGGAGCCTATTTATCGGATCAAAAAGATAGGGAGTTTAATACGAAATAATATATATAATATTTAAAGCGTTATTTGATAAACAATGATTCTAATAACCAGTGGAGACATTTAGTTCCTACTTTTTATAAAACAATGCTAGTAATGACATACCAGTATTATTATGGTGTATGTTGAGCACAAATCCTAAAATAATGGCAAGACTACCAATTAGTTAATTTGAGAGTTATATGAAAGATTATGATTAAATAATTTTAAATTGTAATGTTATGATGATAAAAGGGATGTAAAGTACTTCATACAAAATAGAAGTGCTTTACATCCCTTTTCTTATTTATAATATTCATCTTCAAATACGCTCTTTATATAATCGTAATCATTTTTATAACCTAAGGCTAACATTAGTTTAATTCTAGCTTTTTGACCACTTAAGTTTCCACCAAAGATTACACCTAGTTCCCGAAGATTCTTACTGCCACCATGATAGCCATAGTTGTCAAAGACCCTACCTTTAGGACAACGAGATACAAGGATTATCTTAATACCAGCATCAATTGCTTTCTTGATGGCAGGTACCATCATTGGCGGAACATTACCTCGACCTAATGCTTCGATGACAAGACCTTTTGCGTCTTTATTGATATAGTACTCGATTAAATCGCCATCCATTCCAGCCACAACTTTTATGAGATATACTTTCTCTTCGATTTTATCAGTCGGTATGTGAGTAGAAATGTGAGTAGAACTGCGATAAAAGAGCACTTGATTATCATCGACAATTCCTAATGGTCCAAATTCTAATGATTTAAAAGTGTCTAATGACATGGTGTGAGTTTTCATCACTTCATTCGCTGCATTAATATCACCATTCATTACTACAAGTACACCTTTATTTCTCGCATCAAGAGAAATAGCGGTACGGACAGCAGCGACGATGTTACTAGGTCCATCGTACCCAAGTTCAGATACACTGCGCATAGCTCCTACGAGGATGATAGGTTTTTCTGTTCGTAAATTTAAATCTAAAAAGTAAGCTGTTTCTTCTAATGTGTCCGTTCCGTGGGTGATGACAATACCCGCAATATCATCGCGGTCAATGTAGGTTTGAACATGCTTTGCGAGAATTAACATAATTTCGGGTGTAATGTAAGGGGACGGTAGGGATATATAATCATCAATTTCAATATCTGCGATACTTGTTATATCCTTAACATAAGATAATATCTCTTTACCAGCTAAAGCGGGGACAGCGGCTTTAATATTTTCATCAATTGCCATGGAAATTGTTCCACCAGTAAAGATAATGGCTGCTTTTTTCATGATATCACCTCAAATTAATACCCTTTTAGTATTTCTACGATTCTTAAATCTGTTTCACTGGATTTACCTAAATAACTAATATTCTTAATCGTTGTTTCAACATCAGAATTGATAATTCCCACTGGTGCATTAATAGATTGGTTGTTAAGAGCTAAATTAATAGCGCGGAAAGCACTACAGGTAGCTGAAGCGACTTTTAGAGCACAAGTAGTCTTTGCGCCATCGCAGTAAACACCTGTTAAATCAGCTAACATGATTTTTAAGGCATTTTCGACCTCTGTTATACTACCACCTTTAAGAAAACTTAATCCGCAACTAGCACCAGTTGCCGCAAATACCGCTCCACAAAGATAGGATAATCTTCCTACTTGTGATTTTATATAAATAGCGACAAGATTTGCGAGGATTAATGCACGATATAAGGTATCTTTTGGTAAATGATGGTTTTCAGCATAGACTATTAGCGGTACACTAACAGTTATTCCTTGATTGCCTGAACCAGAATTAGTGACTACAGGTTTACATATCCCGCTCATGCGAGCGTCACTTGCACTTGCTGTATATGCAATTGCTGTGTTAATGGTATCGTGAGGATAGTTATTATAAATCGTTTTACCAACATTTAAACCACAGTCTACTTGTAAACCTGCTTGGGCAATCTGGTAATTACAAACTATTTGCTGGTTTAGAAGAGGTAGTATATCAGTATAATCACAAGTTTTTGCGAAAGTATAGATGTCTTTAATATTCAGTAGATTATAATCAAGTTTATTGATATCGATGTTAGTTTCATCTTGTTTATATAACACATTACCATTCTTAACTATTTTAGTAATATTAATATGTTTATGTTTGATTTCAACTTCAACATATTCATCATCATGAAAAACTGTAACATGTATATACAATTTATGCTCATTATTCACTACGTCTAAATGAACAAAATTAGATTGTAATAATTCTAACGTTTTTTTGATATGTTCTTCTGTTATCCCTTCTAAAACTCGTAACCCTTTCTCCTCATCTCCTCCTAAAATACCTAATATACAACTAGGTATTACACCATATAGATTAGTACCAGGTATATAAACATATGCGGCATTTTTAAAAATATTGGTACTGACAACAAGTTTTACTTTATTAACTGGCTTTCCTAGTATACTTCGTGCCTTGGCAGCACAGAAACTTACAGCGACTGGCTCTGTACATCCAGTCGCTACTTCTAACTCTCTTTTCAGGATTTCCTTGTACGTATCAACCAGCAATTTATCCACCTATTTCACCACCTATACATCACCATTATAACAAACCCCTTACCCAAATAAAAGTGGATTAGGTGGAAATTATTTATATTGATATAAAATAATGAAAGCGTTTTAAAAAAACATGCATCTTTGCGTTAATTATTGTTTACTTTAAACCTTAATAGGGGTATAATTCAATTGGTAGGACTTTAGGCAAGGTGTTAGTATGATTACTGTTGATGTTGTGTACTTGCAGAATGAAAAACGTGTGAATGAATTAAAGTTATTTTTGCGTCAATTTAATCTACAATTTGAAAGTGATATAGATTATTCTCTAGCGATTTATGATGATGGTAAGCTAGTAGGTACAGCATCAAAAGCACGTAATGTGCTTAAGTGCTTTGCGATATTACCAGAATATCAAGGACAAAATCTTACTAGCCTACTCGTAAAATCCATTGAAGATCGCATGTTTAGAGAAGGTTTATACCATTTTTTTATTTATACTCCTAGTCATAATAAACATATTTTTACTTCCATTGGTTATAAGGAAGTTATTACTTCAAACGCTATTACATTATTAGAAAATGGTATTTATGAAATAAATAGTTATTTAAATAACTTAAGAGAAAAATATGGAATTAGTAATAACCCCAAAGCATGTATCGTCATGAACGGTAACCCTTTCACCTTAGGTCATCTATACTTGGTGGAAAGTTGTGCTAAGGAAAATGAAGAAGTTATTGTCTTTGTGGTGAGTGAAGATAAATCGAGTTTTCCATTTAAAGTTAGATTTGACCTTATTCAAAAAGGTACAGAACACCTCAAAAACGTTAAGGTAGTTGAAACAGGACCATATCTTGTCTCAAATAGTATTTTTCCTTCATATTTCTTAAAAACCAGTACAGATAAAGAGATATCACAAGCACAAATGGACTGTGATATTTTTGTGACATATTATAAACCAATTTTTAACATTGTTAAACGCTATATTGGTACAGAACCATATTGTGAAGTTACCAATATCTATAATATGGCTATGAAAAGAACTCTCCCTATACATGGAGTAGAAGTAATAGAAATCGAACGAAAACAAGGAGATAAGGGTTATATTAGTGCCTCAAAGGTACGAGAAAGTTTACGTAATGATGATTTCGACAGTATCAAATCCATGGTACCTCATAGTACCTATGAGTTTCTCATATCAACTGAAGCAAAACCCATCATCGATAATTTAAAAGCGAAACGAGGACGACACTGAGATGGTTGATATCTTAACAGCACGGGACGAACGGATTAGACTAATTGAATCATTACTGAATAAAGATAAAGTAATAATCTGTTTAAGAGTAAATTACCCAGGTCAAGAAAAAGTAAATCAAGATACGATAACAGTCGCAAAGATTATTCACGAAGAAATTAAAAAAAATTTTCAACTTACTAATTATCGCTATTTTGAAAGTCTTGAAGGACCAATCTATCTCTATGAAGTGTCAAGTGATGACCCAATTATAGTGAAGAAACGAACAATTGCGATTGAAGATAACCATCCCTTAGGTAGACTCGTTGATCTTGATGTGTATTATCAATCAGTTAAAAGTATTAGTCGTAAAGATTTAAATGTAAGTTCTCGGAAATGTTACTTATGTAATGAGGATGCATTTAAGTGTATCATTGCGCAAAAACATGACATTAACGAGGTAAAAAATTACTTTCGTGATAAAATTAATAGTTTTATAAATGTGCCATTGGACTTGATGGAACTAGCTAATCAAGCCATGTTGTATGAAGTTAGTTTAGAACCTTCCTTTGGTAAGGTAACCCCATCAACTAGCGGAGCCCATCACGATATGGATTATCAACTGTTTCTTGATTCCATCTCTGTCTTAAGCAAATACATGTTAAAGTTTGCCCAATTAGGATATCAAAGTAAGCCTATTGTAGCGATGTATGAGGAATCAGTTGAACTTGGCAAAGCTTGTGAAAAGGCAATGTTTGTGAAAACAAAGGGAGTAAACACGCAAAAAGGATTAATCTTTGTGTTGGGGTTACTGGTAATGTGTAGCGCCAAAGTATTATTTGAAGGCTCTGATTTCCAAAAAATTTTTACTTATGTTGAAATATTGGGTAAAAAGAAGTTTTGCGAGTTAGATAAACTCAATGGGGATAACTTAACTAAAGGTGAACAAGTCTACAAGCAATATAATATAGGTGGAGTAAGATATGAAGCTAGTTTAGGGTTCCCATTGATCCAAGAAGCGTTAAAGATTATCAATTTAAATGATAGAAAATCCTATCTTAAAACATTCCTTTTTCTTATGAGTAAGTGTGATGATACAACGATTATTAGTCGTAAAGGGATTGATACATTAAATGATGTTAAACAAGTAATGAATAGGTTATATAATAGTGACTTTAATATGGAAGAAATCGTAAGAGTTAGTGATGAATTTGTCCAAAAAGGTATTAATCCAGGTGGATCATGCGACTTACTCTGTGGCACATTCTTTTTAAAATTGGTAAAAAATTATATTGATAAAATAAAAAGTAAAGAAGGAGAGAAGCACGATGAATAGTAATGGGAAAACAGTAGTGATTGGGGTAATTGGTGCCGATGTTCATGCCGTCGGAAACAAGATTATTGAACATGTTTTAACTAGTGAAGGTTTTAATGTGGTAAATGTTGGGGTTATGTCAAGACAAGAAGACTTCATAAATGCGGCGATTGAAACAAATGCGGATGCCATTTTAGTATCTTCACTATATGGCCATGCAGAGTTAGATTGTCAAGGGTTTAGAGAAAAATGTAACGAAGCAGGCTTGACCAACATTTTATTATACATTGGTGGAAATATTGTCGTTGGTAAACAAGATTTCGCTGAAGTTGAAGAACGTTTCAAGAAAATGGGCTTCAACCGCGTTTATGCACCAGGTGTCAGAATCGAAGAAGGTATTAAAGACTTGAAGAAGGATCTAGGATTAGTATGATAGATGCTTACTTACTGATCGATTTTGGTAGCACTTATACCAAACTAACCTTAGTTGATGTAGTGAATGAAGCAATTATCGCAACTGCCAAAGCCATCACAACTGTTGAAACCAACATCATGGATGGCTTTAATAAAGCATATGAAAATTTATGCGCTAAATTTGATACTAAAGAAGTTAGGATAATTAAGAAACTCGCTTGCTCCTCTGCAGCTGGTGGATTAAAGATGATTACGATAGGGCTTGTACCCGAGTTAACTGTTGAAGCTAGTAAAAGAGCCGCATTAGGTGCTGGAGCGCGAGTTCTTAAAACATACAGTTTCGAGTTAACCAATGCCGAAATTCAAGAAATCTTAAACGCGAAAGTCGATATCATCCTTCTTTCTGGTGGCACCGATGGTGGCAATTCTAAAACAATTCTTCATAATGCCCGCAAAATTGCGGAGCATATTAAGCACATTCCAATTATCGTCGCAGGAAATAAGTGTTGTTACGATGAAATTAAGGAAATCTTTGATGAAGCATCGGTAAACTACGTTTTTACAGAAAATGTCATGCCAAGATTAAATGTCTTAAATGTTGTACCAGTAAGAGAAAAGATTCGCGAAATTTTCATGAAAAACATCATTAAATCCAAAGGTATGGATGAAGCCAATAACTATATTGACGGCATTCTCATGCCTACTCCTGCAGCTTTACTCAAAGCTGGTGAAATCTTAAGTCAAGGTACATCTAAACAAAATGGGATAGGGGACTTGATTATAGTTGATATTGGGGGAGCAACTACTGATGTTCATTCTCTTGCGGATGGTCATCCTACTAAAGCAGGTATCAATTTAAAAGGACTACAAGAACCATTCGCTAAACGTACGGTTGAGGGCGATTTGGGTATGCGCTATTCCGCCCTAGCTCTCTATGAAGCAAGTGGTGAAAAATTGATTAAAGAATATATCGATGTACCAGATATAGAAACAAGATGTGCTTATCTACATGACCATATCGATTATGTTCCTCAAGATGATACGGATGTAGCATTCGATGAAGCCCTAGCGAAGGTAGCTACCCGTCTCGCTTTAAATCGTCATGCTGGTTATTTAGAAATTGCCTATACACCATTAGGTGATATCTTTAATCAGTATGGAAAAGATTTGTTGGAAACTAAGTATTTGATAGGTACAGGAGGGGTTATTGTCCATAGTAAGCATCCTGAAGCAATCTTAAAAGAAGGGTTATATTCACCTAGTGAACCAACTATTTTAAAACCTAAAGACCCAATCATTAAGATAGATTACGAATACATTTTATCAGCGATGGGATTACTTGCGTTTGACTTACCTGATTGTGCTTTAAACATAATGAAGAGATATATTGTTGAGATTTAGGAGGAAAAGAAATTGGAGCTCACAAATAAAAAACTCTCGATGGATGAATTCCTTAAGATTCGGGAAGAAGTTTTAAAAACTTGGCCAACAGGTGAACAAGTTCGCGATTTAGAAGCTAACATTAGATATGCTCTTAGTGTTCCTAAAAACAAAAACTTCGCGTTGCGATTAAAAAAAGCAAAACATGATCAACAAGTATTAACACAACCACGAGCAGGCGTTGCGTTAGTTCAAGATTTAATCGACTTATTACGTTACTTAGCAGAAGAAGGCGAAGCTGACCTCTTACCAGTAACGATTGATTCATACACCAGACAAAATCGATATGAAAACTGTGAATTAGGGATTGAAGAATCACGTCGTTTAGGTCGTTCTATGTTAAATGGGTTCCCTGTTGTAAACCATGGGGTGTACGCAGCTCGCTTAGTTCAAGAGAGTCTAGATTTGCCCGTTCAGGCTCGTCACGGTACGCCAGATGCGCGCTTAATGAGTGAGATAATTCATGCTGCTGGATGGACTTCCAATGAGGGTGGCGGAATCTCCTATAATGTACCTTATTCAAAAGATGTGCCATTAGATAAGTCTATTAAAGACTGGCAATATTGTGACCGCTTAGCTGCAATCTATGAAGAAAATGGTATTCCCATTAATCGTGAACCCTTTGGTCCATTAACTGGAACACTAGTACCACCTTCAATGTCCAACGCGGTAGCGATTATTGAAGCACTCCTAGCAGCGGAACAAGGAGTTAAACATATTACCGTTGGTTATGGTCAATGTGGCAATCAAATTCAGGATATTGCGGCTATTAAAGCCCTTGAACAACAAACCGAAGAGTATCTAAGTAAATTTGGCTATGATGATGTAATAGTAACAACTGTGTTCCATCAATGGATGGGTGGTTTCCCTAAAGACGAAGCGAAAGCTTATGGTGCAATTGCGAATGCGTCAGTAACAGCGGCATTAGCCAAAGTAACTAAAGTAATTGTTAAAACACCACATGAAGCGATTGGTATTCCTACTAAAGAAGCCAATGCGAATGGGCTGAAATGTACCAAGATGGTGCTAAACCTCTTGGCTGACCAAAAAACTTATATGTCAAAGAAACTAAAGGAACAAATGACCATTATCAAAGAAGAAACCGATTGCATCTTAAACAAAGTCTTTGAAGTAGGTAACGGCGACCTTGCCATCGGTGTTGTTGAATCCTTCAAACGGGGTATCTTAGATATTCCCTTTGCGCCAAGTCGCTATAACGCGAATAAGATTTTACCAGCCCGTGATACATATGGTGCGGTCCGTTATCTTGAATTTGGTAATGTACCATTATCAGAAGAACTTAAAGCATACAATCGTTATATGTTAGAAAAACGTGGAATTATCGAAAAACGACCAGTTGATTTCCGTATGACCGTAGATGATATCTTTGCGATTAGTGAAGGTCGTTTAGTTGGTAGACCAAGTAATTTTCGGAAGTAGGTGAGTGAATGAAAATCGTTGATGTTTTATTAAGTGAGGGTAAATCAGGTTTCTATTTTGATGATCAGCGCGCAATTAAGAAAGGTGCTAAACAAGACTTATTCATTTATGAAGGTGAACCCGTTACAGATGGGTTCACCGCCATAAGACAAGCTGGCGAAGCAATTAGCGTAATGTTGGTACTTGATAATGGGGATATCGCTGTAGGTGATTGTGCTGCTGTGCAATATTCTGGTGCTGGTGGCCGCGATCCCTTATTCCTTGCGAAGGATTTTATCCCAATTATCAGAGAATACATTAAGCCAGAACTTGTAAACCAAGAACTAATATCATTTAGAAAACTAGCAGAAAAGATTGATAAACTCCAAGTTAATGGTAAACCATTACATACTGCCATTCGTTATGGTGTCACACAAGCAATTTTACAAGCGGTGGCGAAAGCAAATCATTTAACGATGGCAGAAATCATCCAAAAAGAATATAACATTAATCATGAGATTACTCGCATACCGATTTTTGGTCAATGCGGGGATGAACGTTATACTAATGTGGACAAGATGATTATCAAAGAAGTGGATGTTTTACCCCATGGTTTAATTAATAATATTGAAAAGAAACTCGGTTATAAAGGCGAATTGTTGTTAGATTACATTACCTGGTTAAGAGACCGAATTATCACAAAACGCATAAGAGAAGATTATCAACCAATATTACATCTCGATGTATATGGTACGATTGGAATTATCTTCGATAATGACACCCGCAAAATGGCTGATTACATTGAAACACTAGCTAATGCGGCTAGACCATTTAAACTTCGGATCGAAGGACCAATGGATGTAGAAGATCGGGAGAAACAAATTGAAGCATTACGCCTTTTACGGGAAGAAATCGATAGTCGTTACATTCCAGTAGAAATTGTCGCTGATGAATGGTGTAATACGCTTGAAGATATAAAAGAGTTTGCGAACCGCAAAGCTGGTCATATGGTTCAAATTAAGACGCCAGATTTAGGTGGTATCAATAACATCGTTGAAGCGGTATTATACTGCAAAGAAAAAGGTATAGGTAGTTATGTAGGTGGTACATGCAACGAAACCAATATTTCAGCAGAGGTTACGACCAACATCGCTCTTGCTTGCGGTGCGGATCAAGTACTCGCTAAGCCAGGTATGGGATTTGATGAAGGTTACATGATTGTAAATAATGAAATGAACCGCGTTATTGAAATCGTGAAGTACCATAACAGTAAAAAGGAATGATTGGCATGCGCTTACTAAAACCAGCGAAAGCTGGCACATATGAATCAAACGACATCTATATTATGCTTTATCCGATTGAAGAAGCGACTAAGATTGAAGTTGAAAGTATTGTTAGCGAATTATATGGTAAACGTATTAGAGAAGTTATTGAAACAGTATTAGATGAGTATAAACTTACTAATGTTTATGTTAAGGCTATTGATAAAGGGGCATTAGATTATGCGATTCGTGCACGCCTTGTTACAGCCATCAAAAGAGGGTTAGAACATGAATAGAATCCGAAGAAGCATGTTGTTTATTCCAGGTAATAATCCAGGTATGGTTCAAAATGGTGATGTTTTTGATAGCGATGGAATAATCTTTGACTTAGAAGATAGCGTCGCTTTAGAAGAAAAGGATGCTGCGCGGGAATTAGTGAAAAATGCCCTTGAAACTTTCCCTTTTAATGCAGAGATTATCGTTCGGATTAATCCCATCGATTCTCCTTTCTTTGTGGATGATATTGTGGCATTAAAGAAATTACCCATAAGCATGATTCTCCTTTCAAAAGCAAGTGTTGAAGGAGTTAAAAATTTAGAAAAACACCTTGAAGGCACAAATATCAACATCATGGTCTTAATTGAAAGCGCCATGGGAGTTGAAAAGGTCTTTGATATCTTAAATACGAGCGAACGCTGTTTAGGTTTAATGTTAGGGGGAGAAGATTTGTGCGTCGATTTAAACTGTAAACGCACAAAAAGTGGACAAGAGTTACTCTATGCGCGGATGCGGGTGATTAATGCGGCGAAAGCCCTCCAAAAATTCTGTATCGATACACCATTTACA
>JAAZCR010000314.1 GCA_012513195.1 Bacilli bacterium
ATCAAAGAAGAACGTTTATTAAATCCAGAAGAACAAGAAGTTTTAAATATCATCAGAGAAACTAACTTTTTTGAACTTACACCGATGGATGCTTTAAACCTTTTATACAAACTTCAACTTAAGTTAAAGAAAAAGTAGGTGATGTAAATGGGCGTGATTCAAATCATGAGCCCAAGCCTAGCCAATAAAATTGCGGCAGGAGAAGTTGTGGAACGACCGATGAGTGTCGTTAAAGAACTAGTGGAAAACGCGATTGACGCAGGTAGTACTAAAATAGATATTTATTTAGAACAAGCAGGTATTACTTCAATTAAAGTAATAGATAATGGTTCGGGTATGGTTAAAGAAGATGCTTTGTTAGCTTTTGAACGTCATGCCACAAGTAAACTTAGAGCTGAAGTAGACCTTTTCCGCATATCCTCACTTGGGTTTCGCGGTGAAGCCTTACCATCAATTGCGAGCGTTAGTGATGTAACTCTTATTACAAGTACTGGTGAAGATCTCGGTACTCTTGTCCATTATCGTGCGGGTAAGTTAGTGGAAACAGGTACTGCAGCTAGTAAAAAGGGTACAGAAGTAACAGTTAAATCGCTATTCTTTAATACCCCAGCACGCTTAAAGTATCTCAAAGCGGAAAATACTGAATTGAGTTACACTATTGATTACATAAATAAGATGGCAATAGCGCACCCAGATATTGCCTTTAAACTGGTTAATAATAACCGCATTTTACTTGAAACCTACGGAAACAATAATATTATCCAAGTCTTGGCTAATATATATGGTTTAGAGGTCGCCAAGATGATTGATGTGATTGATTATCGAGATGGATTATTCACATTAAAACTTTATTACACTACACCAGAAATCAATCGTACCACACGAAACTATATCACCATAACTGTAAATAAACGCTTAATAAGGAATAATGAACTAACTAAAGCGGTATTAGAAGGCTATGAAACTTATTTACCTATCAATCGTTATCCGATAGCGGTGTTAGATATTACTGTTGATCCTTTATTAGTTGATGTCAATGTTCATCCAGCCAAACTAGAGGTGCGACTTTCAAATCAAGAACATATCAAGACTGTTATAACTGAACTCATTCAAAAGAAATTAAAAGATTTAATGTATGTACCAAAGGTAGTTATTAGAGAACCATTTATCGAGAAACAGGAAGTTAATGTGAAACAGGAAGAGTTTGATTTTACTAATCAAAATAATGAACGAGATGAAGTAAAAGAACTTTTTACTGATAAATTCACACTAAAGGAAACAGACATTAAGATGGATACTAATAATAGTACCTCATACATAAGAAGTGAACCAGAGTATGAAATAAGAGAAGAAAAAGCAGTAGTTAAAACACCAAAATTACCTAAGTTATATTATATTGGACAACTTTTAGGAACTTATCTTTTGGCGCAAAATGAAGATTGATTATATCTTATTGATCAACATGCAGCGGAAGAACGCGTTAATTTTGAACGCTATTTACGTCATCTAAGTAAACCTATTAATGAAACTTATGAGTTATTAGTCCCATTTACTTTTGACTTCTCCTTGTCAGAAGCACTCATCATTGAACAAAACCTTCCCCTCTTTAATGAATTAGGAATTGATATCGAGAAGTTTGGATTATCGAGTTTTATCGTTACGAGAATCCCTAATTACTTTAGCAAGGGTGATGAAAAAGAAATCTTGAATACCATTTTTCAATTCATTTTAACAAACAGGAAACCCACCAATGCGGAGCTTTTTAAAGATTTAGCTGCGACCCTTGCTTGTAAACGTTCGATAAAGGCTAATCACTTTATAAATAATTATGAAATCGAAAAATTATTAGAAAACTTAGAACGTTGTGATAATCCCTATACTTGTCCACATGGTAGACCTGTCATCATTCATATCACTAAACATGAACTTGAACAAATGTTTAAACGAACATTATAGGAAGTGGTAGTTATGGATAAAGTATTGGTGATTATTGGTCCTACTGCCGTAGGGAAAACCGCTTTAAGTATAAAACTTGCGAAAGTTTTTAATGGTGAAATAATTAATGGCGATTCGGTGCAAGTTTATCGTGGGTTAGATATCGGTAGTGCTAAAATAAAAAAAGAAGAGATGGATGGTATCCCTCACCATTTGTTAGATATTTTAGATCCATCGGAGTCTTTTTCCGTTGCTGATTTTCAGAGATTAGTTCGGCAAAAGATTCACGAAATTACAAGTATTGGTAAACTACCTATAATCGTTGGCGGAACTGGTTTATATATCCAGGCTGCGTTATATGATTTTCGCTTTGAAGACCCTGGCCGTAACGACGAATTTACTTCACAATATGACCATTTAACCAATGAAGAGTTACATGAGTTACTAAGAAGGATTGATCCTGAAGAAGCTTATAAAACTCATCCTAATAATCGTCGCAGAATATTGCGGGCGCTCGAAATCCATGCCCATCTCAATAAGACTAAAACAGAACTCTTAGCTGAACAACAAAGAGTACCATTATATGATGTTTTTATCATCGGACTTGATATGGAACGCAAACAGTTGTATGATAGGATAAATCAACGAGTTGACAAAATGATGCAAGATAACCTACTTGAAGAAGTATATTCATTGTATAAACAAGGGATTAAAGTAAATGCGATTGGTTATAAAGAGTTTTATGATTATTTTGAAGGTAAGAAATCTCTAACTGAAGTAATCGCAGAGATTAAAAAGAATACCCGTCGTTACGCTAAGCGGCAATTTACTTATTTTCGTAACAAGTTACCAGTTCATTGGTTTAATCGTGAGAATGTATCTGAAGAGGAGATTATATGTAAGGTAGAAGAATGGCTTCACAAGAGGGGATGATAATTTGCGTAAATTAAAGTTAAAAAGAAAAGACTTTACTTTTTATGGTTTTCAAGTTTTGCGCAAACCAGTTGAATGGTTCTTAAAAGCTAAGTTAAATATCAACCTTGTACAAAATGATGCTAAGGATGATAAAGGACCATTCTTAATAACAGGAAACCATGTGACCGCCTTTGATCCGATTATATCTTTAGTTTATGTTAAACCATTAGTTAAGTTTGTAGCGGCTGATGCAAACCTCGATAACTGGATTAAGAAGTTTTTCTTTAAACTCGCAAGAGTAATTCCCATTAGAAAACGGGCAACTGACGTAAGTACTATTAGACGCTTGCTTGATGAAGTAAAAGCAGGGAATGCCGTAGGTTTATACCCAGAAGGGGGGCGAACTTGGCATGGTGAAACAGATGAACTCATCGCATCTACCGCAAAACTCATTAAATTATTAGGTTTGCGTGTTTATTCACAAAAATTAAAAGGAGCATATGTATCTAGCCCCCGTTGGGGAAAACATCTATATAAAGGACGTATTGATGTTTTTATCGAAAAAATCCTAACTGAAGAAGATATTGAACGCATGAGTACGGAAGAGATTCTCGAAGTTTTAACAAAAGCGTTATACCATAATGATTATGAATACCAACGTGAAGTAATGGTACCACTTAAAGGGATAGATAGAGCAGAGTATATTGAGAGACTCCTGTTTGTGTGTCCTAAATGTGAACGAATTCATACTTTTATGTCACAAATTGATGAGTTCAAATGTAAAGCCTGTGGCGCAAAAGGAAAAGTAAATCAATATGGTTTCCTTGAAGGAGATTTTCCTTTTGATAACTTGGTTGATTGGCACCATTATCAAATGGATTTCCTCCGTCAATATCTTGAAAATAACACATTAGATCCTATTACTCTATATGATGTACGTGTTAAATGGGTTGATGAATTAGGTAATAAGAAAAAACGTTTAGGTAATGTGATCATTACTCAGGAGAAGATTCAGATTGAATTTGAGAGTGAAACATTAGACTTACATTATAATACTATTTCTGAACCTAGCATTACATTTAAAAATACCATTATCTTCTATGATGATAAAACACGCTATGAGATGGTTATAGAACCATACTTACATAACAATGCAAGTATAGTTTATATAAAAGAAGTCATTAATTTGTTGAGGAGGAAAAGATAATGCGTGCTGATTGGCATTATGTGTTGATGTTTGGTTATATCTTCTTTTTTATGTTTATCGCAAAGTTATTAAAAGAAAAACTAGGAATCTTTAAATCAATTGTATTTCCTACTTCATTATTAGCTGGATTCTTAGGAATGATTTTTGGACCTGGGGTATTAGGTAGTGTAAAAGTTAATATTGGTAGTTTATCCATCCCTTTGGGGTTGCAATATGATTATGATTTTTATGAATCCGTGCTCTTTTACTTTATGATAATTGGTTTTGTTTCTCTAACACTAACAGAACGACAACTCAAGCAAAATCGAGTAAGTGTTGATTCAGGTCTATTCATTGTAAGTACCTATGTAATTCAAGGTATAGTGGGTTTATTTGTACTTTATTTATTAATTTGGTCTGGTAAAGATTATTTTAGCGGTATTGGCTTATTACTACCATTAGCTTTTGGACAAGGTGCTGGTTTAGCTAGTACTATTGGTAAGAGTATGGATACTCAGACTGGATTAAACTATATTCAACAATTTGGTCTAACACTAGCTGCTGCTGGTATGATTGTTGGTGGGGTTATTGGTGTTATTTTATTAAATTATTATATTCGCAAATATAATTTAAGACCAATTAAATTAAGAGAATTAAAAGGTTTAGAATCGAAAGATGTGCGTTTTACTACACCAAAAGAGATTAACTTTTTTGATAATTTATTAGTACAAGTTGTGTGGATTAGCATCGTTCTCTTATTAACATTTATCGTATCATATGTTTTTTATAATCTGATGCAGCCATTAGGAGAAATCGGTAAAACGATAAGTAACTTAATTTTAGGATTTGCTTTCCTCTTTGGGATTTTTATCGCAATGGGATTACGAGGTTTCTTACGATTTCTTGATAAACGGGGACATCGAGCTAATGTGTTAATTGATGATTATATGATGAATAATATTTCTTCATTTTCACTAAATGTAATGATTACTGCCTCAATTATGGCGATTCAAATTCAAATGATTAAGAATTACTTACTACCATTGATATTACTAATAATTGTAGGTACTATTATCACCTTCGTCATGTGTCATTATCTTGGTAGATATGTCTTTAAGCATAATCCGATACATTATAGTATTGCGATGTTTGGGATGTTAACGGGGGTAGCTGCCACAGGGCTTGCTTTATTACGAGGAGTTGATCCTAATTTAGAAACGGATACTAGTGATAATGCGATAGTATTAGGTAGTGCGATAGCGACACCAATTGGTATTCCCATGATGGTTGTATTAGGTTTTCCTGCCATTGCTTATTCACAAGGTTTGAAGATTTATGAGTATATAACCGTTTTGGCCTTAATTGCTTATTTTGCCTTTCTTGTCATTGTATTGCTCGTAAGGGTTAAGAGACGTACAAAAGCATCAGCATAAGGTGGTTTATGACATCGATATATATCCATATTCCATTTTGTGAGCGGATTTGTTTCTATTGTGATTTTCCCAAAAAGGTGGGAAAAAAGTCCGAGATAACCACTTACTTACAAGCGTTGAGACAGGAAATCGCAATGTATGATGTACCAAATACAGTTGACACCTTGTATCTTGGTGGAGGAACACCAAGTATCTTAAATGATGAACAGTTTGAAATTATAAATGATATAGTTAACAAGTTTACTTTTTCAAAGAATTACGAGTTTACAATTGAGTGTAACCCAGAACATATAACACCAGATAAATTAAAGTGGTTTAAGAAGTTAGGTGTCAATCGTATAAGTTTAGGTGTACAGACCTTTAATGACAAACTATTAAGACTACTTAACCGTAACCATAATAAAACTATGGTTATCGATGCGGTTAATTTATTAAAAAAGGAAGGATTTACAAACATCAGTATCGATTTGATGTTTGCGATACCCTTCCAAACCATGGATATGGTTATTGATGATGTATATAACCTTTTATCCCTTGATGTACCACATGTTTCTTATTATTCACTAATTTTAGAAGAAAACACAGTTTTTAATCGCTGGATAAATGAAGGAAAAATTACTCTATTAGATAATGAGTTAGAAGCCCTAATGTATGAAGAAATAATTAGTACACTAAAGAAGCACTATCATCATTATGAGATAAGTAATTTTGCTTATTCTAATTATGAATCAAAGCATAATCAGATCTATTGGACAAATGAACATTATTACGGTTTTGGCATGGGGGCTAGTGGCTACTTAGATAATGTAAGATACTATAATGAAGACCGTGTTAATAAATATCTTCAAAAAGTTAATAATTCAGAATTACCTATCATGCATCAAGATGAGTTAACAAAAGATGAAATCATCAAAGAAGCATTACTTCTTGGATTAAGATTAATTGATGGCGTTAATGTTAAGGAGTTAAATGAACGATATCAGATTGATGTGGTGAAGTATTTTCAACAAGAGTTTTCTGAGTTATTACAACAGGGATTAATTGAAGTAGGGGAAAATATCAAACTAACCCATAAAGGTTTGTTTTATGGTAATGAAGTTTTTTCATATTTCATCTAAATAAAAACCCGCATTTGAACTTACACCTGTAAAGTAGACAAAAATAAAAAAGTTTAGTTTTAGTAATTATTATGCTGATAAAAGATGGTTTCTGTATTGTACAGGAGCCATCTTTTTTAGTCTCCATTGATAACGCTGATTATTATAATAATACAT
>JAAZCR010000005.1 GCA_012513195.1 Bacilli bacterium
ACCCATTACATCCCAAGGCATGGCTTGTTTGATGATTTCATCCACTCTTTCGCTTCCATCTAATACTAAACCAAAACCACCATTAATTGCTTTACCGATACCAACACCGCCACCATTATGTAAGGCGACTAAACTCATACCCCGGGCTGCATTACCCGCAAAAACTTGGGTAGCCATATCAGCCATAATGTTAGAACCATCTTTGATGTTGGCTGTTTCTCTAAAAGGTGAATCAGTACCACCAGTGTCATGATGATCACGACCAATCATGACTGGTCCAATAACACCTTTACGAACAAGTTCATTAAACTTTAAGGCAATCTTGGTACGACCAAGTGCATCTTGATATAAGATACGTGCTTTAGTACCAACGATTAGATTATTCTTCTTGGCATCTCTAATCCAAATATAATTGTCTAGATCTTGGAAACGACGATCTTTATCAATGCATTCCATTGCGGCTTTATCAGTAATGTCTAAATCTTCATCTTTACCACTCAAACATACCCATCTAAATGGTCCATAACCATAATCAAACAGAATTGGTCCCATGATATCTTCAACATAACTTGGCCAAATGAAACCATCGAGTGGATTTTCACCATTCTTACAGATTTCTTTTACTCCTGCATCATAGATAGCCTTCATAAAACTATTACCATAATCAAAGAAATAACTGCCTTTATTTACTAAGGATTTAATGACTTCAAAATGCCTTTTTAAACCTTCATCAACATATTTCTTGAATAATGGTTTATTAGTTTTGAGAAGTTCGGTACGTTCTTCAAAAGTTAATCCAACTGGAGTGTATCCACCGTCGTATACAGCATGACAGCTAGTCTGGTCGCTCAATAAATCGATATGAATATCATGCTTATCCGCATATTCTAATAAATTTACCACATTGCCATAATAAGCAATCGCAAGTGGTTCTTTTTTCTTTTTATATTCTAAAGCTAATTGATAGGCTTCTTCTGCACTTCTGGTGATTACATCAATCCACCCTTGTTCATATCGGGTTTCAATCCGCGAATAATCTACTTCCGCTATAATTGCCACACCACCAGCAATCTTACAAGCCTTTCCTTGCGCGCCACTCATCCCACCAAGACCACTTGAGACGAATAACACACCTGCAAGGTTACTTTGTGGTGATATACCTAATTTTGTTCGCCCAGCATTCAAAATAGTTGAATAGGTACCATGCACAATCCCTTGTGGACCAATATACCTCCAGCCACCCGCGGTCATTTGTCCATAAGACGCTACCCCTAAGATTTGCGCACGGTTAAAGTTTTCTAAATTATCAAACATTCCAACCATTAAACCATTGGTAATGATGACTCTTGGCGCATTAATATTTGACTTAAATAATCCTAATGGATGTCCTGACATAACCACTAAAGTTTGATCAACTTCCATTTCTTCTAAATACCGTTTAATCAACTGATACTGCATCCAGTTCTGACAAACGGAACCAGTTTCACCATAAGTAACAAGTTCATACGGATAAAGTGCTACTTCAAAATCAAGGTTATTATCTATCATTACTTGAAATGCTTTTCCTTCGATGGTTTTACCTTTATACTCATCAATCGGTTTTCCATAAATTCTACCTTCTGGTCTAAACCGATAAGCGTAGATTTTTCCCATTGTTAGGAGTTCTTCCAAAAATTCTTCCGCCAGTTCATCTTGCCACTTTTCTGGTACATATCTTAATGCATTCTTAAGCGCAAGTTCCGTTTCTTGTTTGGTTAAAGTAAACTCCCGCTTAGGTGCTCTTCTTACTCCTGGTAAAAACTCCTTTTTAGGTGGTAATTCAGTAAAAATACTGTCGAGTTTAATTTGCATGGCCTTGGATACTTTTTCATTTAAACTCATCTTTAATCCCCCTTATTTTAACTTACCAACAACATTTTCTACTTCTTTAAGAATAATATTAGATTTAACCAACTCAATCATATTATCAATTAATGGTTTTAATAAACAATCTTCTTCAATAAACGGTATGTACTTACGAACTAAATCATACGCGACTTGCGTACCTTTTCCTAATTTTCGTTTCTCCCTTAGATCGATAGCTTGACAACTACATAATAATTCTAACGCTAACACCATCTGAACATTCGAACATATTTACCGGGCATATCTGGCGCTAATGGTTCCCATCGAAACATGATCTTCTTGATTTGCGCTTGAGGGAATGGAGTCAACACTCGCTGGGTGACTAAGCATCTTGTTTTCGCTTACTAAACTCGCAGCGACATATTGAACAATCATAAAACCAGAATTAAGTCCTGAACTCTTAATTAAAAAAGCAGGTAATCCTTCATTTAATTGGGGATTAACTAAACGCTCAATCCGGCGTTCACTAATATTAGCTAATTCACTTAACGCAATCTTCAAGTAATCAAAGACGAGGGCCATGGGTTCACCG
>JAAZCR010000038.1 GCA_012513195.1 Bacilli bacterium
CTTCATGACCTTCATTTAACAATAATTCTATGACTGGTTTTTTGGTATCTTCAGTAACATCTTTTACTTTGCGACAACCAACTAATAAGATTACACTAATAGTTAATACAAGTATAGACATTAACTTTTTCATAGTACTACTCCTTTCAAATCTATTCATCTGTAGTTTAACAATTATTGATTTGGTTAATACTAAAGTATTACTATGAAAAAGTTGGAATTTACAAGAAAGTTCCTGTAACTTAGGTCACAGGAGCATTTCATTATAGCCTTTTAATCACATTAATAGGTTTCAAGTTCGTTAATTTTTTAATAGGTTTATAAGTTGAAATAAATACGATTATAACAGATAAAAGAATTGTGAGGATTAAGCTAAAGATATTGACATACAATATAACCACATTTAACTCGTACTCACGTACTAAGTATTCATTCAGTTTATACATGCTAAAAATGGTTAATACTGTTTCGATAATACAAGGAAGTATAATAATTAGTAGACTTTCAGTAAGAAAGATTTTCGCTATATCTTTGTTAGTGGTACCTAGAGCAGTCAAAATTCCAATATCCTTTTGCTTGATGCTAATATTAGTAGAGATAAAAGTATATATAAGTAAAATTGTAAAGAAGGTAAAGACTAATCCGATACCATATAAAACCAGTTTAACGATATTAAATAAATCTCTAATATTATCAAGTTCATAACTATAATTGGTGTTATGACGATAATTTAATTTACTGAGTTCTTTTAGCAATTTTATGTTTTCGCGATCATTATTTCCTAATACTGCCACACCACGAATTTGATAACGACCTACCTTTATTAAAAGGTCATGATACTCTGTATCGGTAAACACTACTTTATACTTGGTAGTTTCATCATCATTCAAGATACCAACAATTGTATATTCTCTTGTGCCAGTATATCCGTCACCATTAGATGTGTACCAACGTATACAACCATTATAACTTATTGGGATTATCATATCTAAGTATGTTTCTAAATTATCACTATCATTATTTTCATTTAAATATTTATTAATAAAACTTGTTGTTACAGCAATTTCTCCTGGCTTTTCTGGTAATCTTCCCGTTAGTAACGGAATATCAAGATTAGTAACAGAGGAACCCATAAAACTATCTATCATGAAACTACTAGAGGAATGATATCCATAACCTAAGAAGTGAACTAGCATGGATATGGGAAAATACTTTTCAAAAGTAGATTTATACATAAATACTTGTGTATAAGATATATCATTATCTTGACTTGTGTAATCTGGTTCTCGTTGAAATTTGTTAATATAGTTAATATAGTTAGTATAGTTAGTATAGTTAGTATAGTTAGTATAGTTAGTATAGTCTGTATTAATAATACCAGAGATATAGATGGATTCATCATTAGTTACTGATATTTCTCTGCCAATGACATCGTTTGGTTCTGGTAACTCCCAATATTTGGCTAATAGTTTAGCCAAATAATCGGACACGACAATCTTATTATCACTATCAGGTAAAGTGCCGAAATCCGTTTTTATATTTGCATTATCTAATAAACTAACACTTTTGATCCTACTTCTGTTAAGATGTTTTTAACTTTTTCGTCAATAACTTCCTTAGCATAACCTTGCAGTTCTAAAACTAAAGCGATGTTTTTGCCAATTGTGTTTTCTTCAATTAAGTAAAATTCTTGAAAGACAAAACCCACATAAGTATTGCGATAATTATCCCACTCATACTTTTTAATCTGACTTAAATTCTTACCATTAATGATAATATCCCCGCTATTGTAATTGTCGAGCCCACCAATTATATTTAGTAATGTTGATTTTCCACAGCCACTCTTACCAAGTATCACGATAAATCCTTGATCAGGTAACTCCAGTGATACATCTTTTAATTCATGAATTTTTTCGAATCCTGTATCATAGTACTTATTGACATTCTTCAACACTAGCATATCCATATCTCCCTAATATTGCTTTAGGTGATTATAAACATAGTTTTATTTTACTCATATTAAATAGTTCTGTCTATACTGAAAAGTTACTTTCAACACTTACATGATTTAGTTGATTGTTTGTTAATAGTATAAAAAATTAAATAATGTCGTATTTTTCTAATTTTAGTCTAGTAATTTATAGTTTCTAATTTTATAATTATATAAAGGGAATTATTAATTATGTAAATAAGGAGTTAGTAATAATGAGTAGAAAAGCTGAAATTGGGAAAAAGATTTTATTATTTTTACTGGCTTTGTTAGGGGTAATTGATGTTAAGTATCTTATCAAAAGAAAATAATATCGTAAGGTGGTAAGGTAATTGAAAACAAAGAAAATGCTTTATCATGTCATTGAGGCTTTAGCTTATTTAGGGGGACAAGGTACTCTTACAGAGATTTATGATATAGTCACTGAACAAATTTCAAATACAAAATATGCAATTTATCGGGATAAAAACAGTTTTCATGGTACAGTAAGAAAAGTGCTAGAAAACTATGCGAAAAAAACTGCTAATTTTAATGGGACTAATGTTTTTGAAAGAGTTGATAGAGGAGTATGGAAATTACAAGAACCTTACTACAGTCATATCCGCAAAATAAAAAAGCTAATTAAAACAGATACAGAAATAGTAGCTTGGTGGTATTGTGGTAATTATGAATTCTGTGCTTTTACCGATAATAAAGTGTATTTCTTATCTGATGATGGTTTAGAAGAAATTTTTTGCGGTAGTTTAAGTGCTGCTAATTTAGAATTAGATAATGATGAAATGATTCTTCGTTTCGAATTATCGGAAGAAGATAAGAAATCAAGTAAAAAAGGCAAATTTATAAAGAATTTATTTGGTTGGGAAATAAGATTTGATTATGATGAAAAACTTTTTCATACTATTGATGACCTAATTAAACTCACAAAAAACAAAGAAAATATATTAAATATCTCTTTCTCTTACTATGATAAATATGAAATAGTTTTAGGAGAATCAAAAGAACAAGGAACCAAGACAGAATCAATAATATCAAATATTATATCTAATCTATCCCATTGGCCTAAACCATCTAAATTCATATATGTATGTACATTTGTTCAAGATGTTTTAATCTTTAATAATATTGTTGATAACATCGTGTTAATTGGTAAAAATGAGATTAATAGCGATGTATCAAATACTAAGTTAGATTTTATTTTTAAAAATCATACTATAAACCACATTCTAAAGAGTAATATACCATTAAAACTGACGTTTTATCGGGTCAACAATAATGAAACTATCTGTGAAGATTTAATATGTGCTCATTATACAGTTTACGGGTTTAAACCAATTGGAAACATCTAGGTTATCATATCATTTGATAATTAATTAAGTAGGGTTACTTGGCGACCTCCTTTAACTATACTTAAGTAATTATTTTTATTAGTCTTCATCTTTTATGCACAACGCATAATTACGCCAACTAATTTACTTGATAATACTAGGAATGGAATTGGTTTTCTTAAATCTTCTTATGGTTAAAGTACTTTAAATATTATTTAGTAAGATATAATAACAAGAAACTGTTCTAATAATAATAAATATATATACCGTTATTTACTTATAGCTCCTTTACTAAAGAATTTATACAAGTTTACATTCTGACATTAGTTATAAATAGTTTTAACTTACTTAATGTATCTATTTAGTTAACCTTTTTATATGTTATTGATTTAAAAGGCAAGTTATACTGTAATAAATATATGCATATGATGATGAAATATGTCGTATAACGTAGTATAATAAATATAACCTTATTAAATTGAAGAAAGGTGTAATATATGATTATTACTGAAAATATTTCCTTAAAACTTAAATATTCAAAAGAAGAACTACATCATAAGTTAGAAACAGCTACATTGACAAATGATTTTGTTAGGGTTTCAAAAAATGATGAGGGTGATGTATGTTTAGAGTTTAACACTAATCAGAAAAGTGATTC
>JAAZCR010000039.1 GCA_012513195.1 Bacilli bacterium
CATCTAGGCTTACCTCGATTAGGTATTACTGGTGCTGGTGTATCTACTGTGCTTTCAAACATCTTAGTAACAATCGTTTTATTTGGTGTGGTAATAAAGGGTAAAGGTGTAGTAAAACTTAATTTTAAACATCGTTTCCGCTTTAATAATACCATTGTCTACAATTTAGTTAAAATTGGTATTCCTGCCACGCTTGAACAACTAGTTCTTAGAACAGGTATCCTTTTATTTGTCCGCATAGTGGCTGATTTAGGGACAGTATCATATGCTACCCACCAGATATCATTAAATATTCTTAGTTTATCTTTCCAACCAGGGCAAGCTTTTGGGATTGCAACTAGTGCCTTAATAGGTAAATCACTAGGGGCAGGACAATTAAAACATGCCGAAAGTTATACTAAAGTTACACGACGATTTGGTGTTTATATTTCCTCCTTTATGGCATTAGTCTTTTTCTTCTTTGGTAAATACATCACCGCATTATATACACGTGATGAGGAAATTATACAAAATGCGACAGTACTTCTTAAAATCATAGCGCTTGTCCAACCATTTCAAGCATCACAATTGATTGTTGCTGGTGGTTTAAGGGGTGCAGGAGATACAGTTTGGCCCCTTGTATCTGCCCTTGTAGGAGTATTAGTAATTAGAGTTGGTCTTGCTTATCTCTTAGTAAATGTATTTAATATGGCACTAATTGGTGCGTGGATTGCGATTTTTGTTGATCAGTTTATTCGCTGGATATTTGTTTTTACCCGTTATAAAACTGGTAAGTGGAAATATATAAAACTAAAACATTAAAAAATGTTCCGTAAATAGGAACATTTTTTAATTTTACTTATTTTCTACTATATCTTGACACTTAAATAAGTACTTATTTTATGTAAAACTAATTCAGGTAAAAAATCACGATTATTTTGAGTGACAGAAATTGTTTCAACTTTAGGATGATACTTAATTTGTTCTAACCAAGGAACATATTGTTCTTTGATAACACCTAATATAGGGATATTTCCATCTATTAAAGTTAATACTTTAGATTTAAACAATTCAGCACTACTTTCAAGGAAACCTAACTCATCCATAACTATAATATCCACATTAGTGTCACTTAATATTTTGACACCTAAACTATCAAATGTATGAGGGAGGGGAGTAGCTCCTTCAATAGTACGATAAGCCACTTTATTTTCTAAAGTATATGGTTTTCCTCTATCATAGTAATTAATGTAAATATCTAAATCATTACTTATACCTTGATAGGTACAAAAACCACCAATGCATAAATCTTTCATTTTCAGCCTTTCAATCACTTTTTGTATGATTGTAGATTTACCCACTTGCTTAGGCCCAGTTAAAAAGATATGCATAGTACTCTTAATAAACAGGTAAACAAAGTTTAACTTCTTGATTATTTTTACTAGTGATTGAAAGGACATCCATGGGAATACCATAAACTTGTTCTAATGTTTGTGAAGTTAAAATATCAGTAGGGCTACCAAAACCTACCATTCTACCTTCTTTAAGGAGTAGAACACTATCAGCAATAAGAAATGGCTCAGAAGGGCTATGGGTGGTAAAGAGAATATATTTACCTGCTTGTGAAGCTAGTTTAATGGCATCGATTATTAACTTTTGATTTTTGTAATCAAGACTTGATGTAGGTTCATCCATAATCAGGAGATCCGTATCTTGACATAAAGCACGGGCGATTAATACTAATTGACGTTCGCCACCCGATAATTTCGCATATATCATGTCTGCCATATATGATATATTAAGTTTTTCTAATATGCTATAAGTAAATTCTATATCATTTTTGGAAGGGGTACTTATTGAATTAAAATGAGCGGTTCTTCCCATAAGGACCATTTCAAATACTGTATATGGGAATGTAACGCTATCCCTCTGAGGAATATACGCAAAGTGTCTGGCAAGTTCATTTCTTTTTAATTTAGTGATATCTTTGCCTTGAAAACTAATTATACCCGATGTTTTATGTAAGCTACCAAGCAACATTCGTAGTAAAGTTGTTTTTCCACAACCATTAGGACCAAGAATACCAACTACTGTCCCTGGTTCTACGGAAAAATTTATATCATATAAAATTAGTTTCTTACCATAACCACCAGTTAAATGCTTAACTTCTAGCATTAGCGATTCCCTCCTCTTATAATGAGTACGATAAAAAAGGGTGCTCCGAATAAAGAAGTTAGTACACCGAGAGGGATTTCCATCGCGTAGAGGGTACGGGCTAGATTATCCATGATTAATAAAAACGTTCCACCGATTAAGAAAGAAATAGGAAGTGTTCTGCGGTAATCAGCACCAACTAAACCACGTGTAATATGAGGTATCATTAATCCAACCCAACCAATGATGCCACCTAGACATACACTACTTGCGCTTATGAGGGTAGCACCAATAATGGCGATAAGGCGCACACTTTTTGGATTCACACCAATCGCTAAAGCTTCCTCATCATTTAAGGTTAGAATATTTAGACGCCATCGCAGTAAATAAAGTATAACAATTCCAATTACCATGGGGATAACACTAAATAGTAGAGCTTTATTATTAACTCTGGAAAGACTACCCATCAGCCAATAAGTAATTGCGGGTAGTTTTTCATAGGGATCAGCAAGATATTTAATAAGCGTTATAAAGGAAGAACATAACGTTCCTAACATAGTACCTGCGAGAATTAAACTTACTTCTTGACGATATTTAGTACGTGTACCAATTAAATAGGCAAGGAATACAACAACTATTCCAAAAACAAAAGCCATTAGTTGAATCATGATATTAGGGTAGTCAAGAACAATCGCGAGGGCTGCTCCTAAGCCAGCTCCTGTGGAAACACCTAAAATATCTGGAGAAACAAGCGGGTTTTTAAACATGCCTTGATAGCTAGCACCTGCGATGCTTAATCCTGCCCCTATCATAAATGCCGCAACGATACGTGGAAATCGAATGCGTTTAATAATAATAGCGATATTACTAGGGACATGTTTTTCACCTTTAAAAATAAAGGTGAGGATATCTTTGATTGGTATTTTATAATATCCAATCGCAAAGGAACTAATTATGGTAATAACGCTAATAATTATTAAGGCAACTAATAAGAGATAATATTTTGATTTTTTCGGAGAAGAATTTGCATGTTTACTCATACTATTACCCCATTTTACTGCTTTAGTTACAGTATAAGTCATGTAAGCGCTTGCGTCAAGCGAGCAATTGAAAATTGACAAATCACGAAACTGGCGTTATACTTTAATTAACTAATCAATTAACATTGGGGAGGTTAATATGTTTAGAAAAGTAAGTCTAGGGATTTTGTTTGTTTTGTTGTTAATAGTAGTAGGGTGTACTAATAGTAAAAAGACAACTACTACCAAAAACGTGACTACAACGACCATTAACACCACAAC
>JAAZCR010000040.1 GCA_012513195.1 Bacilli bacterium
ACACTGTTCATGTCACTGGTTTTAGTCACAATACACTTAATACTTTACATCAATGATATCAACTTTGACATAAATAATTACTACTTTATCGGTATCCAAACCATTTTTATTGTGGACTGTTATTTGATATCCGTAAATATCAAAAACTACAAGTTGATTCTTGGATTAGCTCTTATCACAATTGGTGATATTATCTTTTCCTTTACATTGTTTAAATCCTTTGACTTAATTCCTCATGATATATTAGTAATTAGTAATTATGTACTCCTAATTATTGGAATGATTTTATTAATTATCTACTTCCATCAAATGAATAATTACTTATTAGACATGGCTTATTTTAATCTCCAAACAAATCTCCCCAATCGCAACTATCTCTTTACGATTGGTCGTAAAGAGTTTAATTATTTTATGAGTCATCATAAACGCTTCGCGGTAATCTTTATTGATCTTGATGACTTCAAACTCATCAATGACTATTATGGTCATACAGTTGGTGATGATGTCTTAGCCCTCATCGCCAGACGATTAAAAGAATCTGTTGGTCCTGATGATATTGTCATTCATCTTTCTGGTGATGAGTTTTTAATCATCTATCATAACTTAAGCAAAGTGGAAAATATCGTTAAACACATCTTAGCTTACATTAACGAACCATATACTGTTAATAATCGCGAAATAATTGTCTCTTGTAGTATTGGTATTTCCATTTATCCCGATAATGGTGTCACCCTACAGACTTTAATCAAAAAAGCTGATATTGCGATGTATGAAGCCAAAAAAGGCGGTAAGAATAATTATGCTTTATTTGACCATAATCTCGAAGTTGCCTTTGATATCCGTTTCAATCTCATTCATGAACTAAAAAATGCGGTAAAGAATAATGAGTTTACAGTATTTTATCAAGTTAAAGCTAATACCATCGATAATAGTATCACTGGTTTAGAAGCTTTAGTTAGATGGAATCACCCTAAACGGGGCATCGTCCTTCCTAATGAGTTCGTACCGATTGCGGAGGAAATGGGACTAATCAGTAAGATTGATGTCATCGTTTTAAGAAAAGTTTGTGAACAAATTAAGACTTGGATGGATGAAGGTAAAACACCTTATAATATATCCGTCAATATCTCCCCACAATTCTTTACTAGTATCAACTTCTTAGAAACATTTAATAGTATTATTCAAGAATACCAAATTAACTGTGAATACTTAAGTATTGAGATTACCGAAAATATGGCCATCAAAAATATTAAACAAACGAAATATATCATTGATGAACTGAGAAAACAAAAGATTAAGATTCATATCGATGATTTCGGAAAAGGATATTCTTCGCTTACATATATAAAAGAATTCGCCTTCGATTACTTAAAAATAGACAAAACCTTCATCGACGCTCTACCTCATAACTCCTTCGATACTGAAGTTATCAAGATGATTATCAACTTATCTAAACTCTTTGGGTTTAAGATAATTTATGAAGGTGTAGAAAACGAAGAACAACTGGCTTATTTACGATCTTTAGGTAGTTATGAATATCAAGGTTATATACTTAGTAAACCACTACCTATTGAGGTATTATATGATTATTTAGGAAATAACAATAACAATATTTACTTTAATTATAATAAACAAGAATAATAGATAAAAAATGATAGGATAGCATTAGCTATCCTATCTTTATTATTCTATTCATTTAATAGTCTTTCCATTTCATCAAGCATGTGTTCAAAGACTTTTAATGCTTGATAAATGGGTTCTTTTGTTGTCATGTCCACGCCAGCCTTTTTAAGTACCTCAATTGGATAATCGCTACTACCAGCTTTTAAGAAGTTAATATATCTTTCAACCGCTGGCTCACCTTCGGTGAGGATTTGATTTGCTAGAGCGCTCGCTGCTGAGAAACCAGTCGCGTATTGATATACATAATAGTTATAATAGAAGTGTGGGATTCTTGCCCATTCTAAGCCAATTTCTGGGTCGTGTACGATATCTTCACCGTAATATTTTTGATTCAATTTATAGTAGATATCGGTTAAGATTTCTGCTGTTAAAGGCACACCTTCTTGAGCTTTTGTGTGAATGATATGTTCAAACTCCGCAAACATTGTTTGTCTAAAGACTGTGCCACGGAAACCATCCAGATAATTATTGATGATGTAGAGTTTTCCATTTTTCTCTTTCATTGTTTTTAATAAATAATCATTTAATAAAGTCTCATTACATGTTGAAGCAACTTCCGCAACGAAAATTGAGTAATCGCCATAAACAAATGGTTGATACTTACGTGTGTAGTAACTATGCACAGAGTGACCTAATTCATGAGCTAAGGTAAAGGCGTTATCCATATTATTTTGCCAGTTTAAGAGAATATATGGATTTGTTCCATAACTACCGGATGAATAGGCGCCACTACGTTTACCTTCATTTTCTTCCACATCAATCCAACGGTTCTTAAAGCCGTCTTTAATGATGCTTAAATACTCTTCGCCCATAGGTGCAAGACCTTTAAGTACTAAATCTTGTGCTTCTTCATAGGTTACTTCCATTTCTACATCTTGGACAAGTGGTGTATAAATGTCGTACATATGTAACTCATCGAGATTTAGGAGTTTTTTACGCAGTTTAATATATCTATGTAAGAGATGTAAATTTTCATTAACTGCTTCTACTAAGTTATCATAGACAGTTTCAGGAATGTTATTTTCAAAAAGAGCCATTTGGCGAGCTGATTGGAAATTCTTAGCTTTAGCCAAGAAGTTATGGGCTTTTACCGTAGTTGATAAAGTTGACGCAAAGGTGTTCTTGAAACTACCATAAGTTTTGTATAAAGCTTCAAAGGCATCTTTTCTAACCCGACGGTCTTTTGATTCCATAAAACGGATATAACGACCATGGGTCAAAGTAACTTCTTCGCCATTTTCATCAATAATGGTTGGGAATTTCAAATCCGCATTATTTAACATACTGAAGGTATTACTACTAGCATGTAAGACATCGCTTGCTTCCGCTAAGAGGGCTTCTTCTTTTTCACTTAATGTATGTGGTCTTCTCCGTAAAATATCATCCAATGCCTTACGGTATAATTCTAACTCAGGTAATGTCTTGAAGAATTCATTAATCTTTTCTTCGCCGACAAAAAGAATTTCTGGAGTAATATAACTAATGGCACTAAAATATTTAGTGACAAGCATTTGAGCTTCTTGATACAATCCTTGATAGAAAGAATTAGTGGTCTCTTGATCATACCGCATATGCGCATAGGTATGTAATTTACCTAAACGCATACCTAAATCATCATTTAACTGTAAGAGCTCATAAAGTGTTTGTGCACTTTCGCCTAATCTACCTTGATATTTTAGTAAATTAGGAATTTCACTTTTTAACTTATTATACTCTTCCCGCCATAAATCATCTGTCGCAAAAATATCTTCTAAGCGCCAAGTTTTTTCTACTGGAACTTCGCTACGTTTAGGCAATGCTTTTGCCATAAATAACCTCCTTAAGGAATATATTAATCGATTAACATATATTTTACCAGAAAAATTTACAAGTGACAATTTTATCGACTTAGTATACTATAAATCGCCAAATTATGACAAAATGTGCTAAACTTTATATTGTAGGTGACCTATATGAAAACTTTTAATCATTATTACCCTATTAATATTCCTCAAGGGATATTATTTTATCCATGTGTTGGTTTAGATATAATTGATCCATTAGTATTATTCTCATCTAACATTAAAGAGTTTCACTTTGCGGATCTCCTCCCTTTTCCTCTATCACAACTAACTAATGTTAGTCCTATATCAGATATAAAAACTCTTAATCAAACTTATATAGATGAAGATATCTATCAAGTAAACTTAAGAATACATAATCGGAATATCACCGTCTATTGGCATCAAAATGACGCTATTAAAGTATTAGAAAAAGTTAATAACATATCAGTCTTTTTCTATCGAGGAGATAGTATTGCGGGTGGTGGTAGTGGTATCTATTGGTTAGGTAAAGACCTCTTTCCAAAAGTATTAAGTAAACTAGTTGATGGTGGATTAATTGTTACTGATGGTTCTAATCC